>NZ_QLOE01000005.1 GCF_003264935.1 Methanothermobacter tenebrarum | reverse complement strand
TCTATGATGAGGTATCTTCCCTGCCCGTCACTGATAAGCGTGTAATTCTCGCTTTCGAGGATGTTTAGTGACCCGCCGTTGAGGAGTGTTAGGCCTATTCCTGTTGTGGGCGCGCTTGTGGGGTCTGATCCTGGGAAGAGGGCCTCCATCACATAGTATTCTATTGGATTTATAGCTGATGTTCTCGCATAATTGAATGCTTTAATGTTTTCGGGTGTGCCTTCTGCTTTCACGGCCATGTTGTGGTTGCATTCGAGGCTTATCCATGTTCCGGGGGCGTGGTCTCCTGCTGAGACCATCACTGGCATGGTCCTGGTCCATGTTACATTATAGCGCGTGGCTGCTTCTTCTGCGATGAGATCGTGGAGGTATATTACTTCAAGGCCTGTTAGGAATGTTCCGTGGGCTGCCTTTAATGGTCCGGGCTCGTATGTCCTGTTTAGCCACTTTTGTAATGTCTGGTTTGTTATCTTCCCTGTGGCGAGGGTGTAGGTTATGATGGCGTCGTAGTTGCTAGCCTCCCAGATGAGAGTGTCGTTTATTATGATATTGGGTCCTGTTTCTCCTGGTGGGTGTATGTCTTGGCCGTTTGTGTAGAGTAGGAGGAGTGTTCTTGTTGATTTGTTCCCTGGGAATGTTATATTGGCTATTGTCACCTTTTCCTCGCCGGGATACTCCACACTGACCTGTAAAGGGTCTATGCACTTGTTATAGTTTGTGAGTATGAATGTCTTTTCTGCCTGGGTTAAATTGAAGTTGTTGAGATATTCATTCACTTGAGGTTCTGCTCCGAGTTTTGTGTAAATTTCTATGAGTCTGTTCAGGCCAGCTGTGACTTGCCAGACTATTTCTCTTTGACTCTGGCTGTTAGCCTGGTAGAATGGGTTAGTGACCTCGGCTAGTTTGTATGCTATGCCATCCTCCACAAGGAATATTGTTTCATTGAATAGGCCCGAAGCTATAGCCCCTATACTAATCCATTTAACCGTGTCATTGAGCGGAATTTTAAATGTTAAATTTAGGGGCTTCCCAGAGGATGTTGCCGTGGAATTAACATGGACCGTTGCAAGCATAACCTCCAATGTCATAGTCTTCGTGTCTGTTATGCCATAGGCTTGGACTGTTAGGGTTGCTTTGTAGGTTCCTGGTTTGTAGGCGTGTACTGGATTCTGGTGGGTGCTTGTGCTTTGGTCTCCGAAGTCCCATTTGTAGTATTGTATTGTCCCTGTACTTTTATCCTGGAATTGGACATTATAGCCTTGTATTGTGTAGGTGTAGTCTGCCTTTGGCCTTGTCAGGGTCCCGGCCTTACCTGTAACACTATATACTGTTACATGGTTTGGTAGTTTTCTTGTGCTGTTGTAGAAGTTTATTATTTTTGCGTAGGTGTATATTAGGCTTTCTGGGCGGACTTTTCCGATGGCTGTGCTGGCATAATTCGGCGACCTCCCATAGGATTCCATGAAAGCCTTAACGTTCTTTGCCGCCTGCAAGTATCCTATATTGTCTGTGTAGGTTTTGTAGAGTGTTCCTGTTCCACTCGGACTGGGTGGTGGGGCCATACTATCGGATGATATGCCAAGCCCTCCTGTTCTGATCGAGGTTTATGATGGTTGAGGATGAGGCGTAGTAGGTAATCAGTCTGCCGACACATTCTTACCGTTAATCACAACCTGTGATGGTATTTTCCCATTTTGTGCAGTGTAGTTTCCGATCAGCTTTGAAGCGTCACAAATTTCATCATAGGATAAAGTTACAGCTGAAGAACTGCCCAGAAAACAGAAACAAGAGAGGATTGCCAGAAAAAAACAATAACCTCTTCACAACCACCACCAAAAAATAGTAATACATTATAGTATAAAAAGATTACTATCTTCTTTGGAGGCGAAAAAAAGTATATGCAGGGGGACTAGGGTTCCAGTTAACACATAGGAAAACAAAAAAGGGGGGGAGAGAATTTCCAAGACAAGCATGCCAAAAATTTTGGTGAATGACTTTAAAGTGATGCCCCCCTCATCAGTTTATCCTAACAGTATTGAAGATAGAAAAACAATTTAAAGCCATGATAAAACTCGGTGGATATAAAATCTAAGATTTGGAGATGTTCAAATAGATGTTAGTAAGGTATAGATGGAAGAAATATGCGCTCTCCGTCTACGATTCCTTTCGATGATGTTCACTTCAGGGGGTTATCGCCCACGCCTAACGAAAACGTTATACGAAAGGCTCGCTCGCCCCACTATAAAGTCGTTCCAAAATTGTCTTATTTATAGGGGAAAATGAACAAAGAAATAATTCACATCAAAAACAACTTCAAAACCAGGTTCTTATTTTGTACTACAGTCTTCTTGGGGCTGACTAAACATTTGGGTGGATTGAAAGCCCATTAAAGAACTAGTCACATACTCATACGGTTTTTTGGAGGTTGTAGATGCTATATGGCAAATATGGTTGCAATATCAAAGATAATGGTTAAAAGGGTAGAAAGAGCTAAGAAAAAGGGTAAAATGATAAGATTTAAGGCAGCAGATGCTCAGAACCCTTTTTGGAGAAGGATCTTTTCAATGCAGTTTATTAGCGATTCTGTAAATGCCTTCAAGCCCATAAACGAGTATAAGATGGTAGTAAAGCCTGGGGGTTACATTGGATTCGATAAAGCAACTTGGGTGGAAATTCCTCCTCTAGAATTAGTTGAATGCTTATCCCACGCTTTAAGTGGAGCTGAGTTTTTAACTACAGAGGATTGAAATGTTTTTGTTGGGAGAGAGCAGGATCTTTTCTTGACCTAGTAGTTAACAAGATTATTATCCTACGCCAGGAGGGCTGACGAAGCTAAATGAATCCTGAGGATTGCTTGGAGGGATGGGGGCAAATAGATTATATTGGTGATAAAAAATGAGGTGGCGAATGAGCGCTTAAAATTGTTATGCAATTTTTGCCCTTCGAGTCCTTTAACAAGCAAAGTATCTGGCTTGGACTTTAAGTCCCCGCCCAAATCGCTTTTGGGCGATTTCAGCGCCAAATCTTATAGGAGGTTGCATTGGAGGGAAAAGAAGAATGTTTAGCATAGAAAATGTGTTGAATAAGCGTGAAAGGATCGGTCTATTCTGAAGCGGATTTTTCAACACTCAATTTAGCATGGGAAATTCATAAAATGCATCCAGATTTCAATGTAAGATTGGAAAAAGAGAGGAAATGTTTTCATTTTTTAGGAAACGACAAGATTTGTGTTTTAGAATTGAAATATAAAGGTAAGAGGTTTGACATAACTGTATCAAGATTATCACTTAAAAAATCAAAGTGTCCAAGGGGTACGATTTTTTTGTAAGGGATGTTGAAAAGGACTGAAAAAGTGTTAGAAAAATACCCGATGGCACAAATTTCGTTATTTTTTTTCTAATGACGATCTCTATTGGAGGAGCGCCACGAAATTCAAATGCAGCAGATAAAGTGGTCATGAAGGAAGAACATTGAAATGGAAAGAATGGGGGACCCATCCAATTAGCCAATGAGTTACACCATTCACTGGAAAGGTTATTCAGACTTAAAAAATGGAAAGTTTAGATTTCTAGAGGGAATTTTTTGATCTAGTTTTCCCCTTAAAGTCATTGACATAAAAAATTTGGGTTAAGAGCCGATTCAAAATAAAACTTTTTTTTGTTGCTGCTAACATGCCATTAAATAGGGAGGATAAAATCAGAAAATTTGTTTCCTATAAAGGATCTTGTTATTACCAGTGGGATAGCCTAGGAATGGTTCAAAGGTTATGTCCATGAACATCTGGGGGGGCACCTTCTACCCAAGACTGAAAGAGCCCACTAGTATAAGTGCTCATGAATTAGAGTTCTTCACATAAGCAAGGAGTGGTTTTTCTTTTGTTTGCAGTGGATTAAGCCGAGCCAATTCTTTGTAATCTGTTTATGTAAATTCGGGCCCAGAGATAGGCTATTGTGCTTCCTACTATGTCTCCTGCGACTATACCCCACCATGCCCCCTTTTGGCCAAGGTTAAAGATTATGGCTAGTATATATGCGAATATGACTATGAAGAGTAATTGTCTTATTATCGTTAATATTAGTGAGGTTGTTCCTTTTCCCATACCCTGGAATATGGAGTTTGACATGAGCCCTGGGGGTATGAAGATATAGAATAGGCACATTGTCCTGAGGAATTCTGTTATAAGGGGGGATAGGTGGCTTGTCTGTGGAGAATATGTGAATATCATTGAAATATAAGGTGCAAGTATGAAAGTTAAGATACTTGTAGCTATTGCTACGAGCATGCCTATTTTTATAGAATAACTATGGGCTATTGAAAGGTTCTTATATTTTCTGGCTCCATATGCCACTCCAGCAACTGTAATGGTACCCGCGCCGATTGATATGAGGGGTACGAAGCCTATCATCACAACCCTCCAACCGGCAGAATAGATCGCTACTGCATCTGTTCCAGCGACTGCAACAAATATTATATTCAAGATGGCTGTGCCCATTGAAATCACCAAAAATTCTACACTGGCTGGTAATGCAACTTCTAGAATGGATTTAGCGACCTGGAAGTCTGCTTTGAAATACTTCCATGACAAACTTGTGAAAGTATCTTTCTTGTGAAAGAACCAGTATATTATAACAGCCGATACAATAAATTGGGATGCCAGGGTTGCCCATGCCGCTCCTGCAATACCCATCCCAAGGGAATAGATAAGGATAGGATCCAGTATCATGTTGATTATAGCTGATACCATCATGGCATACATTGTTCTTTTGGTGTCACCCTCACCCCTCAGGATCCCATAGGCAGAACCAGTAAATAACATGAAAATTGTCCCGACAAATACTATACGGCCATAGATAAGGGAAAGATTAAGCGTAGTCTTTGCTCCTAACATTAAAAGCAGATCCTTTAAGAAAAATTCTAACAAAAATGTTATAAAAAGTGAGATTATAAGTGTGAGTATTATAGCATGTATTGCACTGTTGTTCACTCTTTTTGTGTCACCAGCCCCTATGCACCTGGAAATGGCTGATGTTGCACCAGCACCAAGACCATTTGAAAGGCCAACAAGCACCATATAGAGTGGCGTGACAAATCCAATAGCTGCAAGGGCACTTCCTCCTAGGCCAGAAACCCAAATAGCATCTATCAAATTATAAGTTGATGTTAGGAGCATGGCAACGACAAGGTGACTTGACAATTTCAAAATGGCCTTTTTAGGATCTCCAGTGATGAGATCAACACCCGCTGTACTTTTGCTTTTTTCATTCAAAAAAAATCACAACCTCTAACAGATTATTTCAATGATCTTTTAGCCGATATTATTAGAATAATTGGGGGAGTGATATAAATTACTATCTTTGAGGGGCATCCTATAAAAAGAGTATTCTTATTTTGAAAATTTTGAAGGGGGAATTCCCATAAAAAAAAAAAAAAAAACAAGGGGGGAATTAAAAGATTAAGTTCCCTGGTCAGCCACCTAGTCTTTCCACAATACTCTGAAGTTTCGGCTTCGCCACATTGACTCTCCAATCCTCCAATTCCTCCATCAACTTTACAAGTTCGTCTATATCTGCCTTAAAGGCTTCTGTGTCGCCTTTTTCAAAGTCGTCAGGCATCTTGTTCGTTAAGTTCACCAATTTTTCCATTTTTTGTTCTATGTCTTTGCTGTAGACTTCTCTTATGTCACTTGCAACATCCCCCATCAATAAAATGTCATATCTGAAAGCTACATCTTCGCGGTTCCTTGTACAATTATACTTAAATTCTTGAAATTCTTTTGTCATATTTCCAAAATAATCTTTTCTCAGTTCATCGGCCATCTTTTTTCTTTCTTCTTGGGGGATAACTTTGAGATCAGTCCCTTCAAGCATAGATGAAAGTTCCTTCATTTCTTTTATCTCAGCGGAAGTTAAAAATGGTTCTTCTACTGACTTTAGCTCACTTTTAAATGTTTTTAAGTCCTCTGGAACAAGTGTTGTCATGGCATAGGCATAATAGCCTAGATAGCCACCAACCACTATCACTAACACTATTATCAGAGCCGCCAATTTTTTATTCATTTTCACCCCCTCAATCTTCAAGCTCTATAAAAATCCAAGGGCGATCACTATTTATTAACCCACAACTTTGAAAACTTATACCCTGTGATCCCCAAAGGTAATCTAAAATGAAAACGAATATATAAAAATTTACTTATGGAGTTAAAGTAACTAAAGTTTCACTGACTTATCCAACATATAGCGAGGCTTAAGTACCCTTTTATGCCTTAAGATGTTTCAAGGCTCATGTACAAGGAATTCACACCATTTAATGCCTTCACCATCCGAAATGCTCGGTTTTAGCGGCGCCCCACACTACAAAAAAACATGATATTAACTGGACAAGAAACAAGAACAATAAAAGCAAAAAAACATGGGAAAACCCAGTAGTCACAGTAATCCCCCAGTGAGCGACGCACCCATAAAAAAAGGATTCAAGATAACCAAAGGCCACAATTGAATACAATTACAATCAAAGCAACGCAAGTGAAGGACACACACTAATAGCAGATCCCAAGCGTGTATCAAAAGAACGTTATCATAAAAACAATATCACGTTAATCAAAAAACCAGACCACCAAAAAACACAGCCATAATAAACCCCACCAATCAAACTGTAAGCATACCAAAACGTGCAAATAGTAGAATTCACAATAACCAACGGAAACAATGGAATCTACCTCCAAGGAAGCAATTGCACAATAAAAAAACAACAATATAACCAACAACAATAATGGAATTTTAAAGGGTTGTGTAAGTGGGTTGATTCCCACAACTTCAAAACCCTTAAAGAAAGCAAAAAGATGTAAGGGATGGGATTAGAGTTTATTTTTTTGGGTCAGCCCTCCCTCAGGATTCTTTGAAATTTTGGCTTTCCTCCTATAGCTCTTGGTTAACTTTATAAATTTTTCCAAGATTTTCCTTGAAGGCTTCTAATTTTTATTTCATCAAGAAATGAGCATAATGTCTATTCGGCCTTATCATTGGGGTGGGTACAATAACTTGCATGACCAGTAAAACCAATACAAGGTATTGTTCACTTCATAGTCTCCTTTATTGCACCTCCCTTTACCGGTGTAGATCCTCCCAATCTTGCAGAAGATTATGAAAGTCCGATTAATGGAATATTTGTACTTTCCAAGAGACTTGTATGTGAGTCTGTGTAGCTGATTCCATAAGCGCTACCTTTCTCTGTAAATACTTCCTTTAATAATAATCCTGTTGTCTTATCATAATATCTTGTTGCTTCTATTGTGGATCCATCTCCTTCCTGTTCTGTCTTCGTCACCCAACATGCGATTTTTTTACCCATGAAATCTATTGTCTCAGAACCAGTCAGAATCTCTCTTCCAACCACTTTTTCTCCTTCATAAATGGGTAGAGAATCATTGACGTCGATAAGTGCACCCTTAGAGAAAAATATCAAGGAAGAATATGTTCCGTTTTTGTCTTGGAGAGTTTCAGGGTTAAATATATAAGATTCACTAGGTATTGGTGTTTGATATACTGTGCTAGTTAACCATATTGTCTCGCCGCTCCTTTCGATGACTTCCTCTATGTTTCCTCCAGGAGCATTACGATAGGTAACATTCCATTTTGCTGAATAAGATTTATCATTCGCTGTCCCATTGACGCTATACTTTGCATATACTCCAGTATTTGGTATGATGTTAATGGTTCCTATGCCAACACTTTTCCCTTCTGAAAATGGATCCCAAGAGCTTCTATATTCTAAAATTTCTGGGGCTTCAGCAGCGTCAAAAACTAACAAGAAACTTTTACTTTCTCCTTCTGGGATTTCAACGCTTTCAGGGACGTCTGTACCTTGACCATAGAAATTTGAATAGGTAATGTATTCTCCCTCAGTAAGGAGGCTGAATTCATTTGCATGAACTGTTAATGGGCCTTTGCCATTGTTCTTTACCGTGACGTTCATAACAATGAACTTACCATTGGTTGAATCATTACCGGCGATGTTGTCGACAGCATATGCTGAATTCACAGTCACTGTCGCGTCTGCATTAATTATAAGACAACCAATGGCATATATTGCTAAAATTGCAATTAACAGGTAGCCGGCGGATGCCAAAATCATCTTCCATGGAGTCCTAGATCTGAAACCAGGTATTTTACTTATAAAACTTTCCTTTCGTGTGTAGTCTTGTTCTGTAGGCTTTAGTTTCGCGCCACATCTTACACAAAATTTTGCAGTGTCAAGGTTTTTGGCGCCACATTTTGGACAATACATCATATAACCCCCCCACATACCACATAAAAGACTACTGGAATCCCCCTGATATATACTTTATCATTTGATATGTATTCTTCATATTTTTTCCGCTTGGATAAACTAGTATAATCTTTTTTTTGAAATAATATCCCCCAAGTTTGAGTTTAAAATATTATAAAAGTCCTTCAATGGAACATCCTAACCCATACCTTTTTTTATTGAGCGAAGGACTATCCTAAAAAGAATTTATTTTAATAATTTCACTTATATAAGATGGAAAATTTACAGTGACTAGGTGTTGAAATTTCAAATCTTCAGAGGAACGACTTTATAATGCTAAAGCATCCCCTGGAGATTGTGCGAACTTCCTTTAGTGGGATTTAATCTAGGAGGTTATACCATGAAAAAAGTGCTTTTCATTTGCAAGAACAATTCTGGAAGGTCTCAGATGGCCGAAGCCCTCCTAAGGAACATGTATGGTGAATATTATAAGGTTTATAGTGCTGGGATCGAACCAAAGGATATAAATCCCCTCACAGTAAAAGTCATGGAGGAAATTGGCATAAACATGGAAGGCCACAAGTCAAAAAGTATCGAAGAATTTCACGGGAAAAAATTTGATATCATAGTAAGTGTATGTGAAGATGCTTGTCCAACGCCCCCAGAGGCCAGAAAATACATTCATGTTAAATTCCCAGATCCTCGAGGCTCAGACATTGAAACATTCCGCAAAATCCGGGATCAAATCAAAAAATGGATCGAAAAAGAACTAAAACCCGAATCTATGAAATCTTTAAAATAAGGGAAAATTGCACCCCCAGTATGGCCTTGGGGTTACCTTAACTTAAATTGACGAAAAAAATCCTAATTAGTATTCTCATCTTAGTGGTATTTCCCCATTATAAAATTTTTGTAGGATGATTGCGTAGGCTTGTCCAATTTCCTCTGAAACTTTAAGATCCTCTATTGTATAATCTATTGGAGGATCTCCAAGGACTATCTGACCCAATATCCTGTTTTTGTCTTTCACGGCCACTGATAGGAACCTTTTGATGGGTTTATGGCCTTTTGGTGTTCCATGGACTGCTGGATGATTCATGGGGTCGTTTGTGAAGAAGGATTTGCCGGTGTCAATGGAATATCCTAGTAATCCTCCATATTTTCCATTTTTTGGACGTTTAAATCTGGCCTCTTTTATGCTTTCATAGTAGTTGCATTGGCTTGTAACATGTGTGAATGTTATGGCGACACTATCACCATTTTCGGGGTCTATGTAGGCTACATAGCAACATTTGCTCCCTGTTAATTTTTTAAGTTCTTTGTATATTATATTGGCGGCTTCTTTGACTGTGGAGGCTTCTTTGATTTTATCTGCTATTTTTTCTGTTTCTTTCACTTGTATTCGCCTATTTGAGGTTTTTTAATCCTACATATGATAGTATTTTTTCTGTGTCTTTGCCTAGTATTTCTTTTGAACGTTTTTGACATTCTTTGATGACTTTTTTGAGGTCTTCTTCACCATCCCAATATTCTTCTAGGATTTCTTGGCCTGTTTCTTCTGCTATCTTTTTTAGTATGAGTGATGATAGGTATATGTCGTCGATGTAACCTTGTGGTCCGTATATTTCCTCGGGTAGGATGTCGTAGGGTGCTACGAAGTATCCTAGGGTGGCGCATATCATGATACGTGTCCGTGCATTGATTCTTTTATCGTTTAGGAGGTCTGAGAGTAGTTTGAAGATGTCCGGGGCATAGTCTACTATCAGTTCATAGTCTCCCCGGTACATGTCCAGGTTTTCCCTTAAAACATCATAGAATCCTTTAAATTTCATTTTAACCCCTCATTTTGTATCCCGCATAGGCTTTGGAATATGCAGAATTTGCAGAAATAATTTTCCTTTGGTTTGAATTTTTCATTTTTTATGGAGTCTACTATGTTTTCTATTTTGTTTTTTATTCGATGTTCTGGGTCTGGTTTGAAGCTTGTTCTTTCATTGTCTTTTATGGTGTATGCTGTTAGTTTGTCGAATTTGTATTTATCTGATAGTGCATATTCATAGGTTCTGAGTTGGAAGTCCACGCCCATATATTCTATGCCGGCTTTTTCCCTTGCTTTGAAGTCTACAAGTTCAATTTCACCATCCTTGTTTTCTATTATGAGGTCTGTCCGGCCCCTTATTATGATATCATCCTTTGGTATGGAGAATGGTTCTTCAACTGCTATAACCCTTTTTATATAATCCTTGTTTTTATTATAATAGTTTTTTAGTTGTTTTTCGAGTTTTTCTTTGAATTTGTCGCTTCTCCAGCAGGTTTCCACGATCTCTCTGATATCTACTTTTTCTCCTTTTTTCATTTTTTTGTGTAGCATTTCGAGGCAATTGTGCAATATTTTCCCATATACTTGCATGCGAGTTTCTGGGTAGATGAAACCATAATGGTAGATCATCATATATCTGAATGGGCACTCTTCATATGTGTGGAGTGATGAGAAGTTCACGGTCATGATATTATCCTCTCTAAGACTCCTTTCAACACACTTTTCAACCCTTTTACAACCCCATTCAAGTTCACATTCCCTTACAAGCTCTTTTATGAATGGTGAATATCCTACTTTCCTAGTGCGGATCCTCTGGGCTGTTGATATTATGAGGATGTCCTGAGCTCGTGTCATGGCAACATAGAATAGGCGACGTTCCTCATCACCCACATCTCCCTGGGAAAGTTTAAGATGCTCTGGGATGGGAACGAAACTCCTGTTATCGGCTCCTTGCCTGGGGAATCTTCCATTCACCACGGAACAGATGATCACAACAGGAAATTCAAGACCCTTAGCCTGGTGTATCGTCATTATCTTAACAGAATCTGGAGTATCAAGGGTTTCCCCATCATATTGCATGTGTTTTGGCAGCAGATAGAGATACCACATGAAGTCTTGGACACTAGGCCTTGCGTGTGTCCTTTCATATTTTTTGATTATGGAACTAAGCTTTGCAAGATTGAGGAGCTTCACCCTACTCTCATAGCTATCATCTTCTATGAGACGTCCCAGATAGCCTGTAATATCAAGTAGCTTGTAGAATATTTCAAGGATACTCATCGGCTCCTTCTTTATCTTCTCTTTGAGCCTGTTCAAACCCAAAAGCTTCTTTATGTCAGCGGGTTCTTTTATACCGGCTTCCTTGAATGATTCCTCATCTAGGAGAGATGACAACTTGAATGTTTTCCCGAAGCCTTTGAGGGCATTCTTGGTTTCTCTGCTAAGTCCCAAGAATTCTCCATCGAACATTGAAATGTTCCACCAATCCCAACGCCTGAAATTCTTGTAGCGTGGCGGGTTAACATAACCTAAAAAATATAAGATGCTTTTTATCTCGTCACGGTCAAGGAATGAACCATCGCCTCTGATCGTGTAGGGCACGCCCTCCTTTTCAAGTTCACCTATGATTTTACCCGCATGATACCTCACACTCTTAAAAAGTAGTGCGACATGACCATAATCTGGGATTATACCATCCCTTTTAAGATTCTTTAAAAGTCTAACAATCCTCCTAGCCTCGTCATGCGCATCCCTGCTTTCTAGGAGGATAACATCATAGCCGCCATTCCTTTTAGCTTTTATACGCTTCTTATAATACCGGCTTTTATTCATGAACTCGTCCGCTATCTTTATGATACCGGCTCTTGACCTGAAATTCTCATCAAGGAAGATTGTATGGGCGTTAAACTTATCCTCGAAGGATCTGATATTCTCTACTGTAGAACCCCTAAAACCATAGATGCTCTGGTCTTCATCTCCAACTACGCAGATATTCCCACTTGCTAAAAGTTCGAATAAACGCTCCTGTATAGGATTAGTATCCTGATACTCGTCGATGAGAATATACTTGAAACGTGTTCTCAGATCCTCCTTAACTTTCTCATTGGATTCCAAAAGTTCAACAGCATTCCTCTGAAGGCCGGGAAAATCAATCTTACCTTCCTTTTTAAGCAAGTCTAGGTATTTGGCGTAGCAGTCGCAGAAGCCATGATATCTGCCATTGTCTGGGTGTTCCCTTTTTAGGGCTTCTTTAAGCTCCTCGGGGTCTATGCAGTTTTCACTGCACTCGTTAAAGAAGGTTATAACATCTGGGGCTTCCCCCATTCTAATATACTTGTTGAGTCCTAGCTTGTAGAAATGGGATCTTATGAAGATTAACTGGTCATCGTTGTCTAGGATGTCGAAGCCAGCGCCAAGATCATGATATTCACTGTATTCGCGCAGGATCCTATTGCAGAATGAATGGATGGTGGAAACTTGCATCCTCTCAACGTCTAAACCCACACATTTTCTTAAACGATTTTTAAGTTCCTCGGCAGCTTTCTCAGTGAATGTTATGACAAGTATGCTCCCTGGGTCCACATTCTCCTTTTTTATAAGATAGGCCACTTTCTCGATGATTACACGGGTTTTACCCGTCCCTGGCCCGGCAACTATAAGCAGCGGACCTTCATCGTATTTAACGGCCTCTTTTTGGGTTTCTGTACATTCCTCCTGGGCATCGCATAATGATCTGGTCATCCTAATATATGGGATCTCCTATACTATGATAATATTAGGATGAAGAAGAGTGATTCTATTGTGAAGTGCAAAGCCCTGTGATATAACCATCCATGTTCAACTCCTGTGATTTGATGATATACATCTACTATTAGATGTATTAGAGCTGCTAATAATCCTATCTCAACTGATAGGAAGACTATTGAGAGTATTATGAAATGGAATAATGCCTCCAGGCCTTCGTGTATGAGCCATAATTGTATGTTGGAGCTTACGGCCTCCCTTATAATACCTGCTAATATTATATAAAAGTCCGTGAAGGTTTTCCAGAGTATCCTTGTGTGTAGTTCGTCACTTATTGCAAGGAAGACCGCTATATAAAACCATACAAGTTCCATCAAACTTCACCACTATATGGGACTAATGATATATTTATTAGGAGACTAATTCTCTAATAAACTTTTCACATTAGGGGGAATGTGATGGACAGTGAAATCCCAAAGGATTATGATCATAGAAGAGAGGCTGAATGGCAAAGGAAATGGGAAGAACAAAAAATATACAAGTTCCATGCTGATGAGAGAAAACCCCAGTATATAATTGACACACCACCACCATACCCAACCGGATCCATACATATGGGCCACGTACTAAACTGGGTTTACATGGATATAATCGCCCGCTTCAAAAGGATGAGAGGATATGATGTATTATTCCCACAAGGGTGGGATTGTCATGGACTCCCAACCGAGGTGAAGGTTGAGGAAACCTATAATATAAGAAAGAGCGACATACCCAGGGAAGAATTCAGGGAACTCTGCATAAAACTCACAACAAAGAACATAAAGCGGATGAAAGATCAGATGAAAAGCCTAGGATTTAGCCAGGATTGGAGCACAGAATTCGTTACAATGACACCAGAATACATGAAAAAAACACAACTCTCATTCCTCAAAATGTATAAAGATGGGCTGATCTATAGGGGTGTGCACCCAGTTAACTGGTGTCCGCGCTGCGAAACAGCCATAGCATTCGCAGAAGTGGAATACATAGAAAACGAAACAAACCTAAACTATTTAAAATTCCCATTAGAAGAGGATTCAAATTACCTTGAAATAGCCACGACAAGGCCCGAACTTTTAGCAGCTTGTGTAGCGGTCGCAGTACACCCCGAGGATGAAAGATACGCTAAATTGAAGGGTAAAAGTGTTCGGGTTCCCATATTCAACCACAGGGTCAAGATAATAGAAGACGAGGACGTTGACCCGGAATTCGGGACAGGAGCCGTCATGATATGTACCTTCGGTGACAAAACAGACGTAACATGGGTAAACCGCCACAACCTGGACATAATAGAGGCCATAGACGAGAAAGGGCAGATGACAGAAGCAGCGGGCAAATATAGTGGCCTTAGCATAAAAGAATGTAAAGAGAAGATAATAGAAGACCTCAAAGCCGAAGGCCACCTTATAAAACAAGAAAGGATAAAACAGAACCTTGGCGTCTGCTGGAGGTGCAAAACACCCATCGAAATCCTAGTCAAAAAACAATGGTTCGTTGCGGTGAAAAAACTCATAGACGATGTCATAGAAGCCGCAGAAGAAATGAAGTGGATCCCAGAACATATGAAGGCAAGACTACTAAACTGGACAGGATCAATGGACTGGGACTGGTGCATCTCAAGACAGAGAGTATTCGCAACACCAATACCAGTATGGTACTGCAAAAACTGTGGCAAAACACACATAGCAACAGAGGAAATGCTACCAGTAGACCCCACCCAGACCAAACCAGACTTCAAATGCGAATGCGGCAGCGAAGAATTCATTGGAGAAGAAGATGTACTAGACACTTGGATGGACAGTTCAATATCACCACTCGCAGTCGCTGGCTGGCCCAAACCAGAATATAAAAAGTTATTCCCAGCAACTCTAAGACCCCAAGGACATGACATAATACGAACATGGGCATTCTACACCATACTAAGATGTAAAGCCCTCACAGGCCAAAAACCATTCCATGAAATAATAATAAATGGTATGGTATTCGGCGAGGACGGGCATAAGATGAGCAAATCCAGGGGCAATGTTATAACACCAGAGGAAGTCATAGAAGATTATGGTGCTGACGCGCTCCGATTATGGGCTTCCAACAGCGTCCCAGGCTCTGACGTCCCATTCGCTTGGAAAGATGTGAAATACGCTTATAAATTCCTCAGGAAATTCTGGAACGCATTCAGGTTCATAAGCTTCCACTTAGAAAACGTGAAAGGAAAACCCAAACCCCTAGACCAATGGATACTATCCAAGCTCAACAGGCTAATAAAAGAAGTTACAAGGGCCCTTGAAGATTACAATTTCGCAAAAGCCATAAATAGTATACAAATGTTCATCTGGCACCAGTTCTGTGACGAATACATAGAAGCGGTCAAATACCGCCTATATTCAGATGATGATCCCGAGTCGAAGAGAGCAGCCCAATGGACATTAAACAAGGTCCTTGAAACATCATTAAGACTATTAGCTCCAATGGCCCCACATTTCACAGAGGAGATCCACCAACACATAGCCACAGGATCAATACATACAAAAAGTTGGCCGAGTGTCCAAGAAGAATATATCAACGATGAAATAGAAGCCAAAGGAGACCTTGCAGTAGAGATCATAGGAGCGCTTAGAAGATTCAAATCATCCAATAGGATACCATTAAACGCCCCACTAGAAAAAGTGAACATCTACACAACAGAAAACCTCTACAATACAATAAAAGACTACCTAGACGACATCAAAGGTACAATGAACATACAAAAAATAGAGCTCATAATAGGCAAACCAAGGATAAGAGAACATATCAAAGAAGTCAAACCATTAATGGAGAAAATAGGCCCCAAGTTCAAAGCCGAAGTCCCCAAGATACTATCATTCATAGAATCCACAGACCCACAGGAAATATATAATAGGCTAGAAACTGATGGGATGATAGAAGTCAAAGGCCACAAATTAACAAGAGAATACTTCAAGATTAAAAAAGAGGCGCTCGGCGCCACAGGAGAAAAAGTAGAGGTAATACACTTAGATGACATAATATTAGAGATTGTACCGTGACCATATATGGAGCTTAAAATCCGAAAATCCCCCAAGATTTATGGTATGGTGGACGCGCCACCATCCAAAAGTTACACCCATCGCAGCATCATAATAGCATCACTTGCAAAGGGCACATCAACACTATACAATCCACTAGAAGCCGAGGATACCCTAGCCTCAGCCCATGCTTGCAAAAAATTCGGGGCCAAAATAGAAAAGAAAAAAGGAAAATGGATAATAGAAGGCGTGGATGGGAAGCCAAGCACTCCAGATGACGTCCTAGATCTTAGAAATTCTGGTACAAGCTTGCGTATATTAACTTCAGTCGCTGGATTGGCAGAAAATTACACTATACTCACTGGTGACGAGTCTCTTCGTTCACGTCCAATGCAAGATCTCCTGGACGCCCTCAGACCACTTGGGGTTGAGGCAGTATCATCTAGGATGAATGGCAGACCACCAATCATAGTGAAAGGAGGATTCAAGGGCGGCAAGACAATCATATCTGGCAGTGTGAGCTCACAATTCATATCATCCATACTTATAGCGGCACCATTATCAGAGCATGGCATAGAACTTAAAATTGAGGGAGATTTCATATCAAAACCATACGTGGACATGACAGTAGATGTTATGAGAAAATTTAATGCAAGGGTAGAATTTAACCCACAAAAGAGAATATTCCATGTGGAACCAGGAAAGTACACTGGCAGAAATTATCAAGTGGAGGGTGATTATTCATCTGCATCATATCTCTTAGGTGCTGTAGCTGCCGTTGGCGGTGAACTCACAATCAAAAACCTCCCAAGGGACTCGAAACAAGGCGATAAGATAATATTGGACATTCTAGAAGATATGGGGGTCACCATCCACAGAAGACAAGAGAGTGTTACAATAGAATGTGATGGCAGACTACAGGGTGTGGAAGTCGACTTACATGATAGTCCAGATCTACTACCTACAGTAGCCGTCCTCGGAGCCCTCGCAGAGGGCACGACCAGGATACATGGAGTGGAACATGCCCGTTTCAAGGAGACCGACAGGATAAAAACTTGTACAATGGAACTTTCACGCTTGGGAGTGCCAGTAGAGGAGAAAAGAGATGGTATGATCATAAAAGGTGGCAGGATAAAGGAGGGTACAGTATATTCCCATGGTGATCATCGTCTTGTAATGGCATTCACACTCATAGGCCTCAAGGCAGGTTTGAAGATAAAGGACGCTGAAGCATATAAAGTATCATTTCCAGATTTTATCAACATTCTATTAGACTTGGGTTGCAGATTAGAGGTGTTCGAAAATGGGTAAAAAGATTGTAATATTCGGGGATTATGATTCTGGGAAGACAACAACCCTCGAAAGGTTATGTGAAAAGACTGTGAAGATTGAATACAATGGGATTACGGTAGCCCTTGATTATGGTAACATGACAATAGATGGTGAAAAAATACATCTTTTCGCCACACCAGGCCATGAAAGGTTCAGGTTCATGTTAGAGATAATATCAATCGGCTTGGATGGGGCTATAATAGTGGTTGATAATAGTAGGGGTGTTACACTCGTCGAGGAGCGTATAATGGACTCATTAGAGGATGAAGGCATACCATATGTTGTATTCGCGAATAAACAAGATTTAGATGATTCCACCCTTAAAATTGGCAGGGACGTGGATGTTATACCCACAATAGCCACTGAGAATGTGGGACTCTTCGAGGGCCTTAAAACACTCCTAGGAAAAATTTCATGAAGATAGTTAAGATAATAAAAATCCTTAGAAAATTTTATAATCTGCGCGTATTCGAGGACAGGGACCCCTATAGGGTCCTTATAAGAACCATATTGTCCCAGCGTACAAGGGATGAAAATACTGATGAGGCCAGTAGTAGACTATTCCAAGAGTATCCGACAATAAAGGATGTTGCAGAGGCGCCAGTTGAAAGGATAGAATGGCTTATAAAGCCTGCTGGATTTTATAGGGTGAAGGCTAAAAGGATAAAAGAAGTCTCAAGGATTATATTGGAAGATTATAAGGGTAGGGTGCCCAGCAAATTAGAAGATCTATTAGAATTGCCTGGGGTGGGGAGAAAGACCGCGAATTGCGTCCTTGTATACGCGTATGGGAAGGCCGCCATACCAGTTGATACTCACGTACACCGTATAAGTAATAGGTTAGGCCTCGTTAATACAAAGACCCCAGAGGAGACCGAGAAAAGGCTGCGGGAGATAGTTCCAAAGGAGTATTGGATTGAACTTAATGATCTTTTCGTACAATTTGGACAAGACATTTGCAAGCCTATAAGCCCTAGACATGATGAATGTCCAATAAGAGAATATTGCAGATACTATAAACTACTTTCTCTCTAGTTTCGCTATTTTCTCGGCGAATCTTCCAAGAACCTTCTTTGAAAGGCCTTCCACATATTTGAGTGAACCTGCACATTCATGGCCGCCTCCGTCAATGGCCGCCTCCGGTATTTCATCAGCGAGTTCCCATACTATCTTATTTAGGTTGAATCCGAAATTTTCATGGACTGCATCAGTGGCTCTTATCACGCTAAAATCTGGTCCATAGGCTAATGTTATTATGGGCTTGTCTTCTCCGTGCTTTTGCACCATATAATCGTGTACGAAGCCACAGGTTTTACCAGGGGCTGGGAATGTGAAACGATGAGAGTATTTCTCCACGTCGAGTACGTTGAGTAGTATGCCATTTGGCAGCTTTTTTGACTTTACGTGTGGTAGGGCTGCTCTTAATTGTGATTTCACCCTCTTTTCATATTCTTTGTAAAGTGCTTCAACGAGCTTTTTATGTTTGTCGAGACTCCCCAAGCCTAGTATTGTGTCTATTATCCCCCTACCATTCATGAACCTAAGATAGAATGCTTCGAAGTCTATGCAAGCCGCGATCTTCTCTAGGTCTTCTCTAGTGTACCCTTTTGATTTTGCGAGTTCTATGTATTTTTCTGCTTCCGGAGAATCTGCATGGTCTCCTACCACTGCTATGCCTGGCAAGTGCAATATGCGTTCTTCTATTTCCGGGTTTATCATCTTAGCTATTTCAACTGAAAGGGCGCCAGCCGTAAGCTGGGAATCTCCACCAACAAGGTAGGGGTTTACATGTACATCAACATAATCATCCACTTCAACTCTCCCATCAACTACTTCCCCGGGATAATGATGGTCTATTACCACGATTTCGATATCATATATTTTGGCTTTTAAGAGAGCTAATATATCCTCCTCAGTGGACCCATTATCCAATAATACTATCAGGGGAAGTTTTTGCCCGAACCTCTCCATATCCTCAAGAGCATATGTTAAATCCTTCACAACATCCTCCAGTTCATAAAATGGTGCCTTGCTCGGTTTTCTCTTGAAATAGTGCCATTCTGCTTCTATGTTCGGATTCAACTCCCTGAGGAGTGGTATAACAGCCTTTTCTATTGCCACACCAGCACAGATACCATCAGCATCTGCATGATGCCTTACAAGGATTGATCTACCATCGAATATAGCCCTTCTTATAGCCTTAGCAGCCTCTATCATCCTAGGCCTCAACCTTTCTAAGATTTCACTCTCAATGAGTAAATCTGTCTTCTCGGGTTCCGCCCTCCGATCTATGGCCTCATCGATTAATCTTCGAGCCTCTGAAGCTTCTTTACCTATGAGACGCTCTATGATCTCTGATTCTATCTGTATTCTCCCACTGTGCTGGTTAACTTCCCCTATAACCTCTACAATATGGCCTACTTGTATATGGGGGTAGGCTCTTATACCTGGCTCGTCGAATGCAGCTACTGAAGTTGTCCCTGTTTCATCAGATATTGTGAAGATTGTGGGACCTGTTGTCTGTTGGATTTGTATAACCTCCCCAACGATACGTATAGTCTTCCCCAGGCTCTTGTTGTCTATTTTCCCTATCCTAGTCCTTGGGATGTCCTTTTTTAATTTAACGACTTCATAGGAGCCGCTTATGGAGGCCAGTAGGAGGTCGACTTCCCCCTTATAGTGGTTTATCTGGGCTACCTTCACGAGTACTTCATCCCCTATCTTGTAATCCGGGAAGATACCGCGCATCAGCCCCCATACTTTATTGTTCAAGCTTACAAACACGCCATAATCTTCTATCCTTGTTATTTTACCCTTATAGATCTTGTCCCTTTCAAGGTCTTCTATGGTGCAGGCAGGATGTAATATGTAGACTTTATCCTTTTTCTGACAATCTGGACAATACTTGCTAGTTCCTTCGATTATTTTGCCACATTTGGGGCATATGTTTATTTCTCCTTTACCATCACATGCACTACATTTTTCTCTAACTTCGATCTCTCCTTTACCTTTACATACTGGACAGGGCACCTCCTGTATATCTTCTAGGTGAAATTTTTGTTTCGCAGTCTCGGGGAGTCCTTTAACATGTTTACTTATATCCTCAGTTGATTGGAAGCCTGTGCCGTGACAAGCTTCACAGATTTTATAACTTTTAACCTTGTAACCCTTACCTTTACATTCACTGCACTTCCTGATCATAGAATCATCATCCAAGGAGTAGAATTATATTATGTAATGAATCTCCACCCAATAATTATATATAAGTACACTATTAGAATTTTCCTTGTAACTGGGGGATCATAGTGCCAACTTTCGAGGATAAAATCTTGGATTTTATAAGGAATAGAAGTCACGAAGACGGAGGATATACTTTATATGAGGGTCTCCCTGATTCAAAGAATACATACTATGCCATTAAGAGTTTACAGTTACTCGGCGAGGAACCAGAGAATCTCGAAAAGACCCTTAAATGGGTTGAAGAAGTCCATAGAAGGGGGTCATTCACTGCCCAAGGATTATTCTACAGGTGTAGTATACTCAAAGAATATAATAAAGATTATGAGATACCTGAAAAATTTATCAAGAGATTAGAGGAAACTTATCAGAGATCTCAATTCGAGATAACATATTATATAGATTCAGTGCTTAGAATGCATAATATAATATTAGATGATATCGTGGATTGGATCATATCACAACAAAACCATGATGGGGGCTTCGGAAAATATGGATCTGATATAATAAACACGCAATATGCTCTTGAAATCTTAAAAGCCCACAAATACAAACCCAATAAAAAAGATATAAAAAATTATCTTAAATATTGTGAGGATAATGGATTATGGTCCTTCACACCCATCTCCTATCCACCATATATAGAAACAGTATATGCAGGTTTTAGGATAAGCGAAATACTAAACCTTAAATTTAAAAACAAAGATAATATTTTAAAGTTTGTATTATCATTACAAAACAGTGACGGCGGATTCAGGAGATCATCATACCTTGGCATATCCGAATTAGAATACACCTACAAGGCCCTTTATATTATAAAATCTTCAAGCTTGTAGTATTGGTGCGATTGGAGAATAAAACGATGAACAAATATCAGGGTTTCCATCATAGGAGCCAATCACTATTCCTCTTCATACTATTACTATTATTTCTACCATTCCTTTTCCTAGTCTTCGCTGGGAGTGTGATGATAGCATTCACACGCCTTGGAATACCACTACCATTAGCATACTCCCTATTCTGGTTATCATTGATTGGAAGTAGTATAAACATCCCCATAAAAGAGTGGATAAGCGAAGTCGAAGAAATAAGGGAGATAAGATTTTTCGGGATAAATTATAGGATACCATACCATGGAATGAAAAAAACGGTACTCGCAGTAAACCTTGGAGGCGCTATAATACCCCTCACAATAGTAGCATATGAACTTCTACGTTTATCAGGTAATCCACACCTCCTCTCTAATTCTATACTCGGGATAATAATAGTGACTGTAGTATGTAAAATATTCGCCCGGCCCATAAAAGGGCTTGGGATAGCTATTCCCGCCTTCATACCCCCAATCACAGCGGCGATAACAGCACTAATCATCGGTGGAGAGAATCCGGTTGTGGTCGCATACATCTCAGGGACCATGGGGGCCCTGATAGGAGCCGACATCCTAAACCTCCACAGGATAAAAGATCTAGGCGCTCCAATAGCAAGTATAGGAGGGGCTGGAACCTTTGATGGGATATTCCTTTCAGGAATAATAGCTGTCCTACTAATATGAACACGCCCCATTCCAGCAATCAAAAACCCACAAAAAAAGCTTATAATAACCATGAACTTCCTCTAAACAGGCCCCCCTCCATTAGATTGCGAACTCCCCATACTATGAAATTTTATCCCCCCTGTTTAAATTCCTTTGAGGAGTAATATTCCATCCCCCCCATAAACCTCCAATCTGGAAGATGTTAAGAACGTGCAAGACACCTGGAGTATCCTAGAAGACCCTTTAAAGCTTCCAGGAGCATATAAATATTAGCTAGTAAAATCATGGAGAAATAAGATATGAAGAGAGCGGGTAAATTTATAATACTCCTAGGATTGGTCAGTCTCTTTGCTGACATGACATATGAGGGTGCGAGGGGGATAACAGGACCGTTCCTTTTAATGCTAGGTGCAAGCGCCACGATGGTAGGTTTCGCCAGTGGCCTGGGGGAACTTTCAGGTTATATTATACGACTTTTCTCGGGGTATGTTGCTGATAAGACTCGTCGTTACTGGCTCATCACATTCACAGGTTATATTATGAATTTGGTGGTTGTCCCATTGCTTGCATTGGCCTTTAATTGGCAGTTAGCAATCCTATTGATAATCCTTGAAAGGATAGGGAAGGGTTTCAGGACACCAGCTAGGGATGTTATGTTGTCATATGCTACAAGCCAGGTAGGTCATGGGTGGGGTTTTGGCATCCACGAGGCCCTCGACCAGGTAGGGGCGATATTGGGGCCTTTGATGGTCTTTCTTGTATTATATTTTAGAGGGGGTTATAGGACAGGTTTCACATTCCTTGGATTGCCTGCGGTTTTTGCCATTTTAACGTTAGTGGTGGCATATTTTCTATTTCCAAGCCCGCATGAATTGGAGGTTGGGAGAGCAGAACCCTTAAGGTCTCCCGGGTCGGTTTTCTGGTTGTATCTTGGTGTTGTATGTCTTATAGGTGTTGGTTATGCTGATTTCCCCCTTATTGGATACCATTTTAAGAATGTGATGTTATTTGGGGATTTTATGATACCTGTATTGTACGCCCTTGCGATGCTTGTGGATGCTCTTTCAGCATTATTATTTGGGAAATTTTTCGATTATTATGGTTTCAAGGTTATGATAGTATCTGTCATATTATCTTCATTATTCGCTCCTTTAGCATTCCTTGGTGGTGTGCTGGCGGCCGTTTTTGGTGTTATATTGTGGGGTGTTGGCATGGGCGCCCAAGAGTCTATTATGAGAGCTGCTATAGCAAGGATAATCCCATCCGATAGGCGCGGGTCCGCCTATGGAATCTTCAATTTACTATTCGGCTTTTCATGGTTCCTTGGCAGCCTCTTTATGGGTATATTCTATGAGATCTCATTGTTAGCATTGGTCATCTTTTCGGTTATAATGCAACTTCTAGCTGTTCCTTTACTTATCAGGATAGAAAAGAGCGTATGAGTGGGCCGGGCGAGATTCGAACTCGCGACCACCTCGTTGTGAGCGAGGTATCCTAACCCCTAGACCACCGGCCCCAAATAGTATATTTTGATATTATCTTTCATATAATTGTTTGTAGAATTAGGTGTTGTATGCCACCCACAAGAAATGCTAGTGTCACCATGAGTATTCCTATTTTTATCATGCCCTTGACCCCTATCTCCTTTGCAAGGACTACGAATGTTGCAATACATGGGAAATAGATCGCTAGGACAGTTGTTGCCACTACTAGCTGTTCTGGGCTGAGGTGTAGTGGTGCTAGCAGGCCAGTGGCAATATCCTTTCTCAAGAATCCTATTATTAGGGTAGTTGCGGCTTCCTTGGGCAGGCCTAGCACTCCTGAGAATATGGGTGCAAGTATGCTTGTCAGGATCTGCATTATACCCGCTACATATAATAGGTTTACTAGTAGGATTCCTAGGAAGACGAATGGTATGGCTTCTATGAGGAATCCTCTTATGCGGGTCCATGTTTTTTTAAGCAGCGTCCCCATGTGGGGTATTTTGTATGGTGGTATTTCAAGGAATATTTCGGGGCTTTCGCCTTTCATGATCTTGTTTAGGATGTACCCAGCGGTTATATAGATTGTTAGTAGCGTCCCATATACCATTGCAATATATTTTATACCGTAGGGTCCTAGTAGTCCTATTATAACTGCTGTCTGGGCCATGCACGGCACAGATATTGATAGTAGTGTTAGGGCTATGAATCTTTCCCTTTCATCTTCTAGTATTCTTGTGGCAAGGACTCCTGGCACGTTACATCCAAGTCCTAGTATGAGTGAGATTATGGAGGCTCCGTGCAATCCTAGCTTGTGCATTATATTATCTGTGAGTACTGCGAGCCTTGGCAGATACCCGAGATCTTCAAGGAAGCCTAACACAAGGTAAAATAGTGACACGTATGGTAATACGATTGCAACCGGCACGTATATGCCTGTTGTCAGAAGCCCGAATGATTCCATGTAATTGTAGCCCGTACCTACTAGTATGTCATGTATGGGGCCTTTTGGGAACGCTGATTCCACGATCCTTGTTATGAATGGGCCGTAGTAGTTGTAGAAGAATGGGTCTAGGATTTTCCCGGTGAGGAATTCTCCGATACCTATTATAAACTGTAATGTGAGGTATGCTACTATTAATCCTATTAGGACTCCGAGTAGGGGATGTACTGATGCGTCTTCGAGTTTTTCAAGTAATGTAGGGTGTCTATGTTCTATCTTTTGTATTTCTAGTAGTAGTTTGCCTATGAATTTCCATTTTTCCTCATCACCCATCTCCGGGATACTTGGGGTGTGTTCTTCTTTTTTTTCTAGTATTTTTTTTATTAGGTGTACTAGTTGTTTTATTCCTTCCCCGCTTACTGCGGTCACTGGTATTACTGGGACTCCTAGGCTTTCCTGGAGTTTTTTAATGTTGAGGTGGACTCCTTTTCTTTTTGCAAGATCCCACATGTTAAGAACGATTATGGTGGGCATCCTCTTTTCTAGTATCTGGAGTGTTAGATAAAGATTCCGTTCTAGGTTTGTTGAATCAAGCACATTTAATATTAGGTCTGGGTTTTCTTTGAGGAACATGTCCCTTGCAACTTCTTCGGCCTTACAAAATGGTGTTAAAGAATAAGTGCCCGGGACGTCTATTACCTCGATTTTTTCATCATCCACCTTGAGGGTTCCCTTGGTGTATTCCACTGTTGTACCTGGATAATTTGATGCAACGACATTTGCACCTGTTAGTCTTGAAAAGACAACACTTTTGCCAACGTTAGGGTTTCCCATGAGGAGTATTTTCATCTATTACCTCCACTAGGATCTTACCTGCCATGCCCCTGCCTATGGCTATCTTGCAATTGTCAACTTCGATGATTATAGGACCGCGGAATGGTAAAGTTGATACTTTCCGGATCTTCTTCCCAACCCTTATATTAAGGGATTCTAGCCGCCTTTTTAGGCCGATCCCCCCTGTTATCTCACGTACTATGGCATTTTTTCCTGTTTTAAGGTTTTTTAGGGTGATCATCACACAACCTCGAATATTAGGTGAACCTAAATCCTATTTAAATGTTCCCACACACAACAAAATTTTTCCACCATCCCATTGGGGGGATGCCATCCATAAACTTTATATACTATGATAGAAGATGTGATGCCAATAGGAAGGGTGATGGAGTCCACCTTTAACTGCTATTTTTTCAGCTGATGACTCCTGCTTTCAAAAAAGAGAGCATGGAGGGGATTCTACAAATGGAGTATGTTGCATTTAGTATAGCTATTATTATCATTCTAGGACTTCTTTTAGGCAGAATATTCGAAAAAATCAAATTACCGGGACTTTTAGGAATACTCATTCTTGGCATGTTACTAGGCCCCCATGGCTTGAATCTCATCTCAAAGGATATATTAGCCATTTCAGGCGACCTTAGGATCATAGCCCTCATAATAATCCTGTTAAGAGCTGGTTTCGGTATAAACATTGAAAGTCTTAGAAAAGCTGGCATGGCCGCAGTTAAGATGAGCTTCATCCCTGATTGCATTGAAGGCTTTACCATAATGATAATAGCTTCTCTCCTACTGGGTTTGCCCTTAATAGAAGCTGGTATACTTGGATTTGTCATAGCAGCTGTCTCACCTGCAGTTATAGTCCCCCAAATGTTATCATTCATTGAACGGCGGATGGGAACAGCTAAGGGCATACCAACCTTAATCCTCACAGGAGCCTCAATAGATGATGTGATTTCAATAACAATATTTTCAATATTCCTTGGAATCTACACTGGAAAGGAGATAAATATTGTGAAGGAGATTTTGGGAGTACCCTTATCCATACTTTTAGGTATACTGGGAGGAGCTGCCATAGGTTTTTTCCTTATCCAAGTTTTCAAAAGATTTAAGATGAGAGATAGTGAAAAGACCCTCATAGTCCTCGCGACAGCAATTCTCTTCAAGAATATGGGGGACATTCTCAATTCATACATTCCTATCGCAGCACTCATAGGTGTCATGGTCATAGGCCTTGTAATATTGGAGAAAATGCCTGAAGTGGGATTAAAATTGTCAAAGAAATTTAATAAAATATGGATATTCGCAGAGATACTCCTATTTGTCCTTGTAGGCGCGCAAGTCGACCTCAACCTTCTTTTAAAGGCCGGTTTTATAGGGGTCGTGATTATCATCCTAGGACTTTTAGCTAGGAGCCTTGGCGTCTACATATCACTTTTAGGCACACAATTAAATTTAAAAGAAAGGATATTCTGCATATTCGCATATATACCAAAGGCGACAGTACAAGCCGCCATAGGTGCAATACCATTATCTTTAGGGGTGGCCCATGGAGAATTGATATTAGCCATGGCTGTACTATCAATAATATTCACAGCACCCCTTGGCGCTTTGACGGTTAAAATTGCAGGTGAAAAGTTCCTTGAAGCCGAAAGGATCGTATAAAAGTATATATCATGTGGAGGATTATTGTAAAAACGTTGCAGTTTACCCCCCCACACAGATTATTATTTAGTGTGTAATCTTATAAAACGTGAAGAGGTCGGAATATGAGGATTGCAAGTTTCATCGCAATATTCTTAAGGGGTTTCCTCATGGGCACGGCTGATACGATCCCTGGAGTTTCAGGGGGGACAATGGCACTTATAACAGGAATATATGAAAGATTAGTCCATGCTATAAGTAAAATCAGATTCAGATTCCTAAAACCCCTCCTCAGAGCCGACTTCAAATCTTCCATAAAATTGGCTAAAGAAGAAATAGACTTCGAATTATTCATACCACTACTTCTCGGGATAGGAACAGCCATTTTAACAATATCAAGGATTATATCTTTCCTCATAACCTATTATATGGCATACACTTATTCATTCTTCCTGGGGCTCATATTAGCCTCAGCTTACTTAGTCTTCAATAGGATAGACGGTTTTTCATTAAAAAATCTCATCTCGGCTATTATAGGGTTCCTTTTCGCCTTTTTCTTCGTGGGTTTAAACCCCATCCAAGCAAACCATAGCCTGCCCATAATATTCATGTCAGGGGCTATCGCCATATGTGCAATGATACTACCAGGGATTTCAGGAGCGTTCATGTTATTACTCCTTAACCAATATGAGTACATGCTCAAAGCCCTTGCCAAGTTCTCAATCCCAGATATTATAACATTCATCGGAGGCGCGGCCATAGGGATCCTAAGCTTTTCCAAGTTCCTTGATTATCTTCTCAAAAATCATGAAGCTGTGACAATGGCATTCCTTGTGGGCTTAATGATAGGAACCTTGAGACTCCCATATAGTAAAATGTCCATCATACAATCCACGCCCTCCTTGATCTTCGCAGTTATAATAGCCATCATCGGATTCTTCATAGTCTTCCTAATCGAGAAGAGATTCCACTACATCGAATATTAACAATACTCTTTTTTATCAGAATTTACAAAGATAAAAATATGGAACTCATCAAAGGTATAGGGGCCAGCCCTTATATTAGAAGCGGACGAGTGAAAAAGATAGAATCCTTCAAGGATATGATGTCTATTGAGGGCGGGGAGATCATAGTAACGCCAAGGGTATCAAGGGACATGCTCCCCCAACTAAAAAGAGTAGGCGCGGTTGTGACAGACTATGGTGGCCTCACAAGTCATGTTGCCATCACACTCCGAGAATTGAAAATACCATGTGTAGTAGGGACCGAGAAAGCCACCCAGATCCTAGAGGATGATATGGTGGTTACAGTTGATGGCAAAACCGGTAACATTTATGAGGGTGTGATGGAATGGGAAGAAATTATAGAGGAGCTGCCTCTTGAGGATACTGCGACAACGCTAATGACGAACCTGAACATACCATCAATCGCGGATAGGATAGCAGATTATGCTGATGGTATAGGATCTGTTAGAATAGAACATATGGTTATAGAAACAGGTAAACACCCTTATAGGCTCCTAGAGGAGGGCAGGTTAACTGATGTTCTGAAAAAGGGTCTTGAGTTCGTCCTTGAATCCTTTTATCCTAAACCTGTATGGTTTAGGACATTTGACATCCCTACTGATGAGTTGAGGAACCTTCAAGGGGGGGATGTGGAACCAGAAGAACCAAACCCACTATTGGGCTTCAGGGGCATCTACAAGGATCTTAGGGACGTTGAAGTGCTAAAGGCAGAATTCAGGGCGATAAAAGAGCTTATAGATGATGGATATTCCAACCTCGGCCTCAAGTTCCCCTTTGTAAGGGATGGGAGCGAATACTTGTCCGCTAAGAGAATATTAGAAGAGTGTGGTTTGAAACCTCACCGCGACCTTGAAGTTGGATTATCAGTGGAAACGCCATCAGCCGCCTTACAAATTAGAGAATTCATAGATTATGGTCTTGATTTTGTATCCATTGGGATGAGCGATCTTGCCATGTGCACCCTAGCAGTGGACAGGAGGGGTGTGAGGGTTGCGAAACTATTCGATTTAACCCATCCAGCTCTTCTTGGACTCGTAGATAATATTATCAGAGTATGTTCTAGGGAGGGAATAAAAACGTGTATAGCCGGGTATGCAGCAACAGATTATAATATTGTGGAAAAACTTATAAGAATGGGCGTGGATGGCATATCAACAAACCCTGATCAACTCTTAAAGATGAGAGTTTTCATCACAAGAATTGAAAAGAGCATACTCTTAGAAACTCTAAGGGGAGGCTAGAGTGGGAAGTTCATAGTGAATGATGTCCCACCATCTGATTCTATCTTGAATTCTCCATCCAATTGTCTTACAAGGCCTATGACGAGCTGCAAGCCAAGGGATGATACCTTTTCAATGTCAAAATCTTCCGGGAGGCCCTTACCATTATCTGATATTTCAAGGTTGCATTTATCTTCTCGGCATTTAAATTTCACGCTTATTATCCCCTCTTTTTCTGGGAAAGCATGTTTCATGGAGTTCATTATAAGTTCGTTTGTTATGAGTCCAAGGGGTATGCACTTGTCCATTTCAAGGGGTATATCATCTATATCAGTTTCTAGGCGTATTTTTATTGGCCTTGGGGCTTGGAAGTTTATAAGGTCTCGGGCAAGACTTTCTAGGTAGTCTTTGGAGCTTATATTGGTGATGGTTTCTGTCTTGTAGAGTTTCTCATGTACTAGTGCGAGGGATTTTATCCTTGCTTGGCTGTCTGATAGGATATTTTTCACTTCTTCACTTCCACAATATTTTGCTTGCAATGATAATAGACTTGATATGATTTGTAGGTTATTTTTCACGCGATGGTGAACTTCCCTTAGCAGAGCCTCCTTTTCATGGAGTGACTGCTGGAGGTTCATCTGGGTTATTATCTTCGAAATAGCCTCATTTATCTCATCAGCAAATAATCTGATAAATTCCATTTTAGGCACTTTCTTGGTACTATAGGCTTCTATCACACCAAATGCGCTCCCTTGGAACCTTAAAGGTATCCTGAGGATTCTCTTTTCACCCTCCCTTTTAAGGGTGGTATCTTCTGGGATCCTCTTTTCTGGTATGATGGATCCTCTCTTGTATATTATTTTCCCATTAACTATGATGCTCCCATTTTCAAATTTTAGATCATCTATTATGATATCAAGTATTCTTTTAAGGAAACTTTCTATTTTATCTTTTATCCGTCTTTGATGCCTTCAATACCTTGTTAAGTATCTTCAACCTTGCTTGGTGTTTTATAAGCCTTTTTTCGTATTCTATGCGGTGAAGTGCAAGTCCGAGATATTGAGCAAACCTCTTAATAACTTTAATATCGAATTCATTAAAGCCTTCATCCTTTTCTAGGCTGATTCGGCCGATTAGTTCGTCTCCTATAATGATTGGTGTGGATTCTGGGTTTGTATATTTTCCTTTGGATGCGAGGATTTTGTCATGGAATGTGATGAACCCTCCACTGCTTTTTGTGATTTTTAGAAGTTCTGTGAGTATTTTATTGGCTATAATCTTTTCTGTCGCTTTTGGCGATACCATAATAGGGTATAATCTACTCAGGGTACTTGTGATCATCAGTTCTGCTTTTAATTTTTTCTCTGTGATTTTGAGGGGGCTTATATCCCTTATGATTTCAATAGCCCCTATAATATCCCCTTTATTATCATATAATGGGGATACTTTAAGTTGTAGGTGGCCTCCGCGTCCATTGTAGATGTTTGGAAGGTAAATTTCCCCGTAGATGTTATGGTCTTCGCGTCTAACATTTTCATAAAGTTTTTCGATCTCTGGCATATCATGGAATAGTAAATCTAGGAGTGCTGGTCTGGGTTTTCCATGGAATGGTATGCTGTAGGCTTGGCCGTCTCTTCCTAGCATCTCATCTGCTGGGGTTCCTGTCATCTTCTCTGTCTCCTTGTTCCATGCTATGATGCGTCCTTTTTTATCCACGGCAAAAACTGCATCGGGTAATGAGTCTATAAGATCCTTGAATTTCCGGTGCTCTGCCTTTAAAAGCTTTTCTGTCTCTACTTGGCCTGTTATGTCACGTGTGGCTGCTATGATTTCACCTGTGTGGGGATGGTAGGTTAGAGATACATGGACATAAAATGGCTCTCCAGTCTTTTTTTTTGTGAATCCACCTGAATTGTTTTTCACCTTCTCTGATGGTCTCCTCTATTAACTTTTTGGCTTTGATCTCTGATTTTTCACCATCTTCCTGGTACTTTGTCGATAATTCCCAAGGATGTTTACCTATTATATCCTCAGGTTTTGCCTGGAAAAGTTCGAGAGCTTTCTTGTTACAATCTATTATGGTGTTTTTTTCCATGATGAAGAGCGCGTCACCTGCACTTTCGAAAAGTTCCTTATATTTAAATTCTTTTTCTCTTAATCTTTTCTCGGATAGCATTTTTTCTATTGCGAATGAGAGTGTGGATGCTATCTCCTCGAGGATGGCTAATTCATCAAGTTCAAGGTCTCCTTTTATGCTGAGCAGACCCCATAGTTTATCCTTTACACGTAATTCTAGGATGTTTTCAAATTTGGCGGGTCTTTCCCCTATCTCGTGGATTGGTTTATAATCTTTGTCTAATACGCCGATATACTTGTATGGTCTGTGTTCGGCGAGTATATTGCATATTTTTTGGATCATCTCTTCTATGTTCTCGGATTTTATGATGGAATTGTTAACCTTGTTTAGGATTGTGAGGAACTTATTGGTCTTTATAAGTTCTTCTTCGAGTATTTTCTGTCCTTTTATATCTGTTAACATGCAGAATCCGCCTTTGAAGGCAGAATCTTCTATTATTGGGGTTGCAGAAAATAATAACCAGCGTGGTTCCCCATTGCTTTTGATGAAGCGTATTTCCTGTTTTCCCCGCATCCCCTTGCTGCAGAGGTCGAGTATTCTTTTGGCAATCACCTTATCATTGGGGTGTGCAATTTCTAAGATATTCTTTCCTATAAGTTCGCTAGTTTGACATTCTAAAAATTTCCCCAGTTGCTTGTTACAATATATTATGTCCCCAGAATTGTCGAAAATGCAGAAGCCCTCTAGGCTTGTGTTAATCATCTGCTGGTATACCTGTTCGTTATCTAGAAATAGTCTTTTCATTTTATACTTGTAGAGGCTAGTTTTTATAACTTTTATGAGTTTCTGTGGATTTATTGGTCTTTTGAGGCGTGCAGCCACCTTTAGGCCTTGTGTTGTTGTCTCATCTAGAATTTCTGTGACTAGTATGATGGGTAGATTGGCTTTTTTTCCTAGTTTGATTGCTTTTATCTTGTTTATTGTGGGTTTTGATGTGTCAATTATAATAAGTCCAGCTTCTGATTCGGCTTTGAGAATATCCTCCTCACTATATACTAGGATGGGATCATATCCACAAAATTTTATAAGTTCTTTAAGATTGTGATCTTCACTTACAAGGAAGATATGTACCATATAATTATCTTATATGTAAACTTTTAATATTTTTAGTTGACGTAAAATCCTCTTCACTTTCACCCTTTCAATTTTGTGCTATTTGACTATTAGGACCGGTATCTTAACATTTTTTAGGGTGCTCTCCGCCACACTCCCCATCAAAAACTTTTCAAAGCCACTTTTCCCATGGCCCATTATTATGAGGTCGGCTTTGCTTCTTTCAGCGATCTTTTTCATGTCATGGATCGGGTTTCCGTATATTAGGATTTCATCTATCTGGACGCCCCTTTTTTTCCCCTTTTCTTGTACTTTCGCCAATATGCTTTTTCCTTCTTCTTCCAAGACTTCAAATGGGTAGATGAGTTTTTCATCCATGATATGGACTGCTACCACCCTAGCACCTAGTTTTTCTGCAAGTTCTATGGCGATATCCTCGGCCTTCTGGGCCTGTTCTGAACCGTCGGTCGGCACCATTATACGTTTAAACATTTTAGACCCCTATTTGACGAATTTCACCCTATCGCCTATTACGAACTTGTTGCCCCCTACATGGAGTATAGGTTTAACCTCTTCCACATGGAGTAAACCTTCTTTTATTGAACCCTCTTTTATGCTTGCATGGACCACCGACCCTGTATAGAGGTTATGGTCTCCTATTTCATTCATCCTTAATAGTTCACATTCTAGGTGGGCTGCTGCTTCTTTAATGCGTGGAGGCGAAACTTTAACTGACGGTATCCAATCTAGCCCTGCCCTCTCAAGTTCGTTTTCACCATATGGTATGTTTTTTCCTGTTATCCACATCTTCTCTAATATGTTGAGGCCTGTGAGGTTTACCACAAATTCTCCAGTCTCTTCAACATTCTTGGAAGTGTGATGTTCTGGCATTGAAGCGAATGCTATAATTGGCGGGTCCATGGATATTGGCATTACAAAAGAGAATGGGGCCGCGTTTATCTCCCCTTTTTTGTTGACTGTTGTTATTATAACTGTGGGCCGTGGTGCTAGTAGCCTGTAAGAATCTTTTATAGGGAAATCGGTAAATTCCAATGTAAACCCCCCTTATATGTGTGTTTGTGCCTTTAGCAGATATTCTGCTTTACTTTTTTCGATAAATTCTTCACATAATTTTCCGGGTTCTCCATCCATTGTCAGTTTGCCGTCTTCTATCATCACAGCCCTTGTACTTATCTCCTTGATGAAGTCGATGTGATGGCTTACCATTATTATTGTTGTGTTGAATTCCCTGTTTATCCTCTTAAGGGAATTTGAGACTAATCTTAGTGTTATAGGGTCTAGATCCCCGAATGGTTCATCTAATATTAAAACCTCCGGCTGTGATGCCATTACAAGTGCTAGGGCCGCCCTCACCTTTTGACCGCCTGAAAGTTCATATGATTTTCTGTCTAGGATGTCTAATGATAGGTCTAGTGCTTCGAAGACTGGTTTCGCATACTTTTTAACTTCTTTGTCTGGGAATTTTGGGAATAGTTCCTCTAGGATTTTTGATGATAGTCCTAGTTTTTCTAGTCTTTGTTTGGCTTCTTCTTCTGGGAGGTCTGTTAGTTGATAGAGGACGTCAAGGACTTTGTCACTTATACCCATCCTTTCAGCCCTTTTCTTGGCCTCATCCACAACCTTTTCACCTTTTACGCCTAGTCGCGCCGCTATCTGGTCTCTGATGGTTGCGTGGTGTATTAGTGCGAATTCTTGGTGCATGAAGCCCATTTTTCTACGTATGCGCATCCTTTTCATGCCTGGTTCGTGCATGTCAATCCATTCATTGTCTAATTTGAATTCTACTCTACCATCTTCTGGATAGTCTAATCCACCGACCATCCTTAATAGTACTGTTTTACCGGCTCCACTGGGTCCTATGATGGATACTATTTCCCCTCGATTCACGTTGAAGTTTATGTTCTCCATTTCGAGTACTGTTCCACCTTTTATTAATACGAATTTTTTGCGGAGATCTCTAACTTTTAATATTGGCTCATTCCATTCCCTAACTTTTATTTCCTCTGGGGGCTCTATATCCTTGAGGAATTTTCTTATGATCCTTTTGGGTTCTCCCTCATCCACTATTTTACCATCTTCCATGAGTATTAGCCTGTCTGCTAGGTACTCATGGACTTCTGGCAAGTGTGATACAAGGACTACCGTGATTCCAAGTTCCCTGTTAATCTTCTTTATAGCGTCTAATATTTCCTGTTTAGTTTTTGGACATGACATTGTAGCCGGCTCATCCAATAATAAGACCTTCGGTTTCTTGGCGAGTTGTCTGGCGATTATGAGACGTTGTTTCTCCCCGCCACTGAGTACTGGGGCGAAATGATCCGCCTTGTGGTCGAGTCCCACAATCTTGAGGAGTTTCATGGCCTCTTCGCCGAATTCGTCATAGGCTCTTTTGAAGTCTGTGAGCGACTCGTCACCATACTTTGCACCATAAAATTTCCTTAGAACATTCTCTATGGTTGTCTCTGCCCATAATCCGAAAGTCCTTTGGAGGTGGATCGCAGTGGCCCTTTTAAGTTTGGTGAAATCGTATGGATTGGAATCTGCTGTTACTTTTATATCATCAAGTATCACTGTCCCTTGATCGAATGGTTCAACACCCCTTAGTATGCGGAGTAGGGTGCTTTTACCCGCTCCACTCATACCAATTATCCCAAGGATCTCGCCCTTCTTGACTTCTAGGCTAATATTATCTAGTGCTTTAAACTTCTCCCCAGTCTCTAACTTGTAAGTTTTTGAAAGATTTTCTATCATTATCACCTTAGATCACCTTGTAATTATTAGTCGATAAAGTTGATTAATCCCCCACATATATATTGAATCATAGATCTTAATAATCTTATATGGACCTAATTTGGGTGAGTGTTAGGGATGAGAGGATTACTCGTGGGTAGAATGCAACCCTTCCATCAAGGACACCTAGAGGTTATAAAGAGGATCCTAGAGGAAGTTGACGAACTCATAATATGTATAGGCAGCGCACAATTAAGCCATTCCCTCAGGGACCCCTTCACAGCAGGTGAGAGGATCATGATGGTGACAAAGGCCCTTAGCGAGAACGGTATACCAGCCTCACGCTACTATGTTATACCAGTCCAAGATATTGAATGTAATGCAGTATGGGTTGCCCATATTGAAATGCTAACACCACCATTTGATAAAGTTTATAGTGGAAATCCCCTTGTCCAGAGACTATTCCAAGAGGCCGGCTATCAAGTCACCGCCCCCCCATTATATTCCAGGGAGAAATATTCAGGCACAACTGTTAGGGAGAGGATGCTCACCGACAGCGACTGGGAATCACTCGTACCAGGGGCTGTTGCAGAAGTCATAAAAGAAATAAAAGGTGTTGAAAGACTGAAACACCTCTCAAGGAAAGAACTAAGTGAGGTGCTAGAGGATGCTTGTGAAGATCACAACAGACAAATATGAATACAAACTACCCCAACTCATAGAACATGTGAAAAAGAGCCCCTATATCGAAGAGACAGGGGCCATATTCACATTCGAGGGTATAATGAGGAAAATAGGGGGGGAAGAAGTGGAAAAACTTACAATATCCCATGAAAACCCCCAAAAAGCCCAGGAGGAATTAGAGAAAATAGCAGAAGAGGTAAAAAAGAAACATAAAGTTAAAGATATCGCACTCGTACACTTCCTAGGCGAATTCCACGCCACAGAGACACTATTCATGGTCGTGGTGGGTGGAGCACACCGTCAAGAAACCCTCAAAGCCCTCAGTGAGATAATTGAAAGGACGAAAAAAGAGATAGGATTCAGAAAAGAAGAATATACAAAGGAGGGTAAGAGGGTTATCCTCTCAGGCGGATAAACCCCCCCACATACTAGGGAGGTTGAAATGAAATTTATAAGAGACAGCATACACGGCAACCTACAAATAGAGGATTTCGAGATCAGACTAATAGATACACCCCCAGTCCAGAGACTTAGAAGGATAAGACAACTAGGCTTCACCAACCTAATATATCCCGGTGCAAACCATACCCGCTTTGAACATTCCATCGGAACAATGCACCTCTCATCCCAACTAGCAGACCAACTAGGATTAGACAAACATAAAAAAAGTATACTAAGAGTATCCGCACTATTACATGATCTAGGCCACGGGCCATTCTCACACGTATCAGAGGCGGTGATCCCAGAATCCCATGAAGAACTCACAATAAAAGTGATAAGAGAATCCGTAATCTCAGATATACTCATGGAAGAGTTTGACCTAGATGAGATAGAGGCCACCCTCAAGGGTGAGGGCGTTCTTGGACAGGCAATCTCCGGTGAAATAGACGTCGACAGGATGGACTATCTCCTAAGGGACTCCCACTATACTGGGGTAGCCTATGGTATAATAGACGTTGAAAGGCTAATCCAGAATATCAAAATCGAAGATGATCTGATACTGGATAAGAAAGGTGTTCCAGCTGCAGAGTCAATGCTCCTAGCACGTTATTTCATGTACCCAAGCGTCTACCAACATCATACCACAAGGATAGTAAATTCAATGTTTAGAAGATGCCTTAAAAGGCTCATCATGGAAGATAAAATAGACCCTAAACGCATCTATCATTACGATGACATGGACATTATAACAATGTGCCGAAGAGAAACAGGATTAGTAGGTGACATGATAAAAAGATTAGATACAAGGAATCTCTTGAAGAGGGCTGCCACCATCCGATTAAATGAACTAGAAGACCCTGAGAGGATATTCAAGATCACAGAATCCGAGATATTAAAGGCAGAGTCGGAGATAGCTGATGACATGAATATAGACCCAGATTATCTTATAATAGACGTGCCAGAATACCCTGCATTTGATGAGATGAAAACCCAAGTAGATAGTGGAGACTCCATAGTAAAACTCAGCGACATCTCCAGCCTAGTCAGAGCATTAAGGGATGCGAGATTCAACCACGCAGACCTCTGTATTTATACACCCGCAGAAGAATCAGAGAAATTCAAAAACTTCAACTTCTATGATTACCTCAACCTCCCCAAGAAGATAAAAAGGCACGAAAAACAACTACGCCTCACCACCCCAAGTTAAAGGTTGAAATAGTATGATCATAATAGCCATTACAGGGGCCAGTGGGACAATCTATGGTGTAAGGATACTAGAAGCCCTATCAGAGAAAAAAGAAACAGCACTCCTAGTTACTAATACAGCGTCCAAGATCCTAGAGTATGAGACCGGCCTGAAACTAGACGAGATAAAAGAACTGGCAGACCACTACTTTGATGTCCATGATTTGGAAGCTCCAATAAGCAGCGGCTCCTTTAATTTCGAGGCGATGATAATAGCACCTTGTAGCATGAAAACCTTGGCGGCCATAGCCCAAGGATACGCTGACAACATTATTACACGGGCGGCTGACGTCTCCCTCAAAGAAAAACGCAAACTAATACTAGTACCCCGTGAAACACCACTTAGGAATGTACACCTTGAAAACATGTTAAAAGTGAGCAGGGAAGGTGGTATAATATTACCTGCAATGCCAGGATTCTACCATAAACCAGAAAATATAGATGATATGGTCAACTTCATAGCAGGCAAGGCACTAGACATTCTAGGAGTTGAAAACAGGCTTTTCAGACGGTGGACTGGCCATGATACCCGATGAAGATTTCATAAAAGATGATAGAGTGCCCGGGCCCACCAAGGAGGAGATTAGATGTCTAGTCTTGTGCAAGGCGGACCCGAATGGGGGTGAGACCGTTGCTGATGTTGGCTGCGGCACGGGAGGTTTCACATTAGAGTTTGCGAAAAGAGCCAATAGAGTATACGCTATAGATAAGAACCCCCAGGCCATAAAAATTACAAGGGAGAACCTCATAAAGCATGGGCTTGGAGAAAACGTTGAATTGATCAATGATGATGCTGAGGAGGCCCTCAAGGAGATAGGGGATCTTGATATAATAGTCATTGGGGGAAGCGGTGGTAGACTATCAAAGATCATAAAAGTGGGTGCAAGGAAACTTAAAGGCCATGGGAGGATCATAGTAACTTCCATATTACTTGAGACTAAAATAGAGGCTATCCAGACGTTCAAAAAGCTCGGGTTTGAATATGGGATCATAGATGTTAATATTGCGAGGGGGCACCCTCTTGAGAGGGGTACTATGATGCTGGCTAATAATCCAATATCAATTATATGGGGTAGGCAGAGATGAAGATTAACTGGAGGGTTAAACTTGGCATAATGCTCATTCTATCCTCTGTATTACTCTATATTCTAGTGTATCTTATATTTAAGGATGCGAAGCATGAGTTGTTCTATATTGGGATTGACCTTGCATTTTTACCCCTAGAAGTGCTTATAGTTGTCCTTGTAATAGAGGCGGCTATAACTGCAAGGGAAAAATCTATACTCCTAGAAAAACTTAACATGGTAATAGGGGCGTTCTTCAGTGAAGTGGGAACAGAGTTCCTGGAAAAGGTTTCAAAACACGAAATAAACACGGAAAGGATACGTGAAGATCTTAAAATAGGCCAGGATTGGAGTGAAGACAAGTTTAAGAGGGTAATGGCTAAGATAAGAGCCTATGATCCTAGAATACCATTAGATGAGGGTAAAAGTCCTTTCCTAGATGATTTGAGAATTTTCTTGGGTGAGCGTCGGAGGTTCATGCTACGCTTATTGGAAAACCCAAATCTTCTAGAGCATGAAAGTTTCACTGACATGCTCTGGGCGATCTTCCATCTTACGGAAGAGCTTGAGAAGAGAATATCATTTGATAATTTGCCCAAGACTGATTATGAGCACCTTGAAGGCGACTTGGAACGCGCTTATAAAAGTGTTGTCTCTGAATGGTTAAAATACATGGAGCATTTAATGGGGAATTACCCTTACCTTTTTTCACTTGCAATCCGGACAAATCCATTCGACCCAGAAGCGAGAATACATGTAATATAAATGGTCAATCATTTATTAAATGGCTTAGGTGAGAAAATAAAATCGTATCATTTATATATGAGGAGATTTGGAATGATTATAACATAAAAAGGGTTTGATGGTTGGTATTAATGGAGCGTTTGACCCTAGAGCAATATCGAGAGATGGTTAATGAGATATTAGAATTCAAAAACCAGACTGGGATGCTCCCTGAATATGCTATCGTTGATGGTAAAAAGATAAGAAAAGAACATTATATTGACATGATTGAACGGGTGAACAAGTTCATACTTGAGATGGGGCGTAATCCCAGGACCGTTGACATTAAATCCTAAGATCCTCCGGCCTATTAACATTCCTGAAGCTTTTAAGGGATGGGTCCAATTCCTCCACATGCACTAGCCTAGACCTGATAATCTTGGCTAGAGTGCTCATTCTCCTCTCATCCTTTAAAAGTAGTCTATGGATTCTTTCAACTACTCTTCGATTGTATATCCCATGTAGGGGTTCTAGTCTGCCATCCTCCCATACTGGTATTATCGCATCATATTCCTCAAGGTTACCTATTTTAAGACAATTTTCTATAAACTCTCTTGTTATAAATGGCGAATCGCAGGGTAAAACAAGGGCATTTTCTGATTTTATACTCTTTAATCCTGTTAGCAAACCCCCGAGGGGCCCTTTCCCTTTTATTATATCTGTGATGACTTTCACGTCTTCGTCTTTAAGTAATTTTAAGTACTCCTTTTTTTGCTCCTCGTCCCTTAGTACAATGAATATTTCGTCAAAATAAGGCTTGATTTTATCAAGGACACAGGATATGAGGGGCTTGCCATCTAAGATAATTAGACCTTTGTCTGTTCCCATGCGTTTGCTGTGGCCTCCGCAGAGTATTATGGCTGATAGGATATTATCTCCCCTACATTGTGGGATAATTTGGGCTTTCATTGGTTATTAGGAGGTCGTGTGGGTGGCTTTCCTTTATCCCACTGGATGTTATCCTGACAAGTTTAGCCTTCCTTTGCATGTCTTTGATGGTTTTAGCCCCACAGTAGCCCATAGATGCTTTAAGACCCCCAACTAATTGGAATATGACTTCACTTACAGTGCCTCTGTAAGGTACGACGCCTTCAACTCCCTCTGGGACTATCTTGGTATGTTTCATGTGACTCTGTGGTTCTTGGAAGTAACGGTCCGTCCCAGCGCCTATACCTCCTGTCATAGCCCCTAATGATCCCATTCCACGATATTGTTTATATTTGCGCCCGTTCATGATTACAACATCACCTGGGGACTCGTACGTGCCGGCTAGTAAGTTTCCGAGCATCACAGCATCCGCGCCTACTGCTATGGCCTTTGCGATATCCCCTGAATAGCGTATACCACCATCAGCTATTACTGGGATGTCATATTCCTTTGCAACATCTGCAACTTCTGCTATGGCAGTGAGCTGGGGTACTCCCACACCTGCAATTATCCTGGTGGTGCACATTGAACCTGGGCCGATGCCAACCTTTATACCATCCACGTCCTGGGCTATTAGGTCTTCCGCGGCTTTTGCGGTTGCGATGTTGCCAACAATTAGGTCTGCGTCGATATTCTTTTTCATTATCTTTGCATATTTTACGAGGTGGAGGTTATGTGCGTGTGCACTGTCAATGGCTATTATATCTGCACCTGCATTGTCAAGGGCCTTGGCCCTTTCAAGGTCGAAGGGTCCTGTGGCTGCTCCTACGATGAATCTTCCTTTTTCGTCCCTTGAAGCATTGGGGTATCTTTTACGTTCGAGTATGTCTTTTATGGTGAGTATTCCCACGAGTTTACCCTCTTTTACTACTGGTAGTCTTTCTATTTTGTTTTCATAAGCTATGTCAAGGGCTTCGGCTGGTGTTACTGATTCGTCTACGGTTACAACTTCTTTTGTCATTACTTCTTCTACTTTTTTCTCGGCTTCTGAATTGATTATGGGTTCTATGTCTCTTCTGCTTATTATGCCCAGGATGTTCCCATTGTCTACAACTGGAAGTCCGCTTATATTTTCTCTTTCCATTATTTCATGGGCTTCTCTTAGTGATGCCTCTGGGTTTATTGTTATAACATCTCTTATTGTAAGGTCTCCTGACCTTTTAACCCTTTTCACCTGTTCTACTTGGTCTTTGATGCTCATATTCCTGTGTATTACGCCTAGGCCGCCTTCTTGCGCCATAGCTATTGCCATTTCGGATTCTGTGACTGTGTCCATCGCAGAACTTATGATGGGGACGTTTATCTCATGGTTCTTTGATACTTTACTTTTTATAATAACGTCTTTGGGTTCTACTAGTGATGCTTGGGGTACTAACAAGAAATCGTCAAATGTGTAGGCGGTTTCCGCTTCCTTTAACTTCTTAGAATACATTAAAAACACCTAAATAGCTTCTATTAACCTTTTAAGTTCTGTAACCGCACTTCTGTGTATTGTACCTGTGTTGCGGTCTCCTCCAACGCATGCGGCTCCCCTTACACCCACTATGTCACATCCAATCTCATCCAGTGGCCTTAATTGTTCTTTTTTAATGGAACCTGCCAATGCAGCTTTTAATCCTAGGTTATGCGCTTCTCTAACAAAATCTCGGAGTTCTTCAACACTCAAGAAATCGAATAAGGTTTTACCATCCTTTACAGCGGTATCTAACATTGCAACATCGGCACCGGCCTCATAGGCCACATTAGGGATTTCCATCGGATCTAGGGAGCCTACCCTGTGGGCGTCGGCATATCCTGCCGCGACCACGAAAGCTTCCTTTTTCTCGTCTTTTATTGTTTTTACAACATTTTCCATCACATCAACTGCCTCTTTGGAATTTTTCGTCCCGTAGAGGCCAACTTTTATGTAATCTGCCCCGGCTGTAAGGGCGCCTAATGCGGCTAGTGAAATCGTGCCTGGCTTATATGGGACATCACCTAACGTGGCGCTTACAAGCATGTTATCAGGTGTTATCCTCCTTATCTCCCTTATAATCCATGGGAAGCTGGCTCCGAGGGAGCCTTCCTTGGGATTTTTCACATCTATTATATCTGCGCCACCTTTAATGGCCTCTATAGCCTCCTTTGGGTTGATTGGACTTACTAGTAGAAGCAATTCATGAACCTCCCTCATAAGAATGAAGATAATATTTTTTTATTTTATCAGAAAAACATCCTTTTTATCTTTTTCGGCGCTAACTTCCTTTCGAAAGTGAAGGGATTGGAAGCCGGGAAAACTTAAATATTACCAATCTTTAAATGTTTATAGGGATGCTTCTCCCCATAGAGAGTTCAAAACTTGAATTTGGAGAATATCCTACACGTTAATGAACCCTTGGGGGTGGTTGAGCTGTGAACCCCCCACACTCAAGATTGTGGATGAGCTGAGGTAGTGTGAAAATCCTAGGTGAATGCTGGAGGCCTCCAAAATATTGTTTTCATGTTTTCCCCCTATCTGAAGGGTGTTCCAGTTTCTTTGATGTTTTTCCTTATATTCTCATGGGGATCTAATTTGTAACCTGCCGTTTGTACTTGACACCTTACCTTTTCTATTATATCTGCTATGGGGATTTCAAGTGGACATGTTGTGGTGCATCGGCTGCAGAGTGTGCACATGTATATTCCAGCATCAAAACTTGCCTTTTCACCTTCTATGAAATTTGTGAATGCTACGCCTCTACCACCAAGGTAACCCTTGTAGCCAAAGTCATACCCTACTATATTATAAACTGGACATGATGTTATACAAGTTCCACAGCCTATGCACCATAAACATTCAGGTGGGGCTTTGCTTCTACCATTATCAAGGGCTATCGCTACAACCCTATGAGCGCCATACATGTTTTTTAGGAGTATTTTTTGGATGTCAGCTGTCTTAGAGGGACCTGAAACCACACTTATATATGATGGAACCCTTGAACCGGTGGCATAGGCTGTTTCGAGTTTAGCCACTGATATAGCTTCTTCTAATGTACTTACTAGTTTTTCTATGCCGAATACGATAATATGAGTGTCCTTGAGCGAAATCAAGCCTATGTTACCTTCATTATGGACCATTACAATTGAACCATCATCTGCTGCCACTGCATTAGCCCCTGTAACCCCGACTTTAACATTTTCGAGTTTATTGAGAACATCTGCTTTTATGGTCTCCATTATATCCTTTGGGTTTGCTTTGACTTTCACTTTAAGTTTCTCAGTTATTACGTCAGCTATTTCTTGCATGTTAAAGTGTAAGGCTGGGGCTGTGGGGTGTATTGGTCTATCATCTGTTAGTTGGATTATCCTATCACCTAGGTCTGTTTCTATAACTTTTAAGCCTTTTTTTTCGAGGAATTTTGCCATGTTTATTTCAGAGAGCGTGTTAGATTTGGACTTTGCGATTATCCTTTCGTCCTTAACGATGTCATAGATGATTTTATTCGCTTTCTTTGCATTTTTTGCAATATAAAATTCTATATCATTGTCCTCAAAGGATTCTCCCACCTTTTCTAATAATCTTTCAAGGTTTTTAATTGAATTTTCCCTTATACTCTTCACAGTTTCTTTTAACTCTTTTATCCGAGGATCTTCTGTTATTTCCACTCTTCTTTCAGCTAATATCCTGAAGGATTCATTGAGGTTTTTCAGTTGATTTTCGCGGATTTTGGCACCCCCATGAGGCTAACTATAATCTCAGAAATGTCCATTACTTTCATCCCGTGAAATTGTAGGTTGTATTTACAGAATGGACAAGTTGTACAGAGTATCTCCGCCCCGGTATCAAGGGCTTGTTCTATCCTCTTCTTGGCTATTTTCTCTGCAAGGTGGGGGTATGCTGCCTTCACACCACCACCAGCGCCACAACATTGGGCATTCACTTGATGTTCTTCCATTTCCACAAGGGTTCCAATAGCCTCTAAGACCTTCCTTGGGGCATCATATTCTCCACAATGCCTTGCAAGGTGGCAGGGGTCATGATATGTAACCTTTAAATCTCCTCTAATTTGGATTCTACCTTCCTTTAATAATTGATGGAATAATTGGGAACTATGGATAACATCTATCTTAACATTAAATAGGCGAGGATAATCTATTTTAAACGTCCTGTAACAGCCGGCACATGATACAAGCAACCTAGAACCGGATAATATGGTTAAATTTTCCATTATCCTTTCCTCGGCATCTTCAAGGAAGCCTGTGCGAAGCAGCACTGAACCGCAACACTTTTCATCCTCAAGGATCCTATAAGAGACTCCGGCATGATCTAAGATTTGTTCTGTGGCCTTGACTATCTCGGGAACCTTTTTTCGGCCCATACAACCTCTAAAATATATAAGATCCAATTTTCATTCCTCCTATGATCACAGGGAAAAATCGAAGCCCCCCACACACATTGGGGGGGTGTGCTTTCTCCTTTAAACTTTGGATTACATATCACTTTTTTTAGCCTTTCATGCTCCCCTAGGATAATATGATGTAAATTGGTGTGTGGTTTCATCTTGTTGCTTTCGAGGAGGAGTTTCCCATTTTTCATATTTGTTATCTGGAATGTGCCATTAAGTTACTGTTGTCTGAGAAACTAAACTGCCAACTTCAAACTAGCACAAGTTAATTTATAATATCTTAAGATTGAAGTATTAAAGATCATCCCTTAAATCTTTAAGATTAATCTGTAAATTGTATCCCCCTTATAATCTGTCATTTACCAACCCTTTATAGTATTTTCGTACCCTTCATTGGGCTTCGAATTTCTCAGATTTTAAAATCGAATTTTACTTTGACCATTGAGGGGGAATAACACCCCATTGAACCCTCCCATCGGCTTTTTTTAGATGGTATCGAGTATTGGGGGAAATCATTTTTTTTCTTCACAATCATGCCCTTTTATTGGTTATAGTGATAGGTTATACATATCATATCCTTTTTACTTATATTTGCGCCTTTTACAATGAATTCCAAAAAATAAGCCCATAAAAGTCTCTTTCATTGTCTACAGTGAAAATCCTAGACTCTTTCATTCTAAACCTTGGAGATAAGCATGAAAATGTTATGGGATCATCCTTCCGATCCAAGATCATTGTTTCAGCCTCCCCCAGCTCCCCTTGATGGGGGGCTGTTTCGCATTCTAGGAACATTCTCATAATATTTGAAAAAAGAAATAAATGGGAGAGTTTTTCTCCCCCTCCCAAGAAAATATGGTGGCCTTTAAAATGGTAGGCTTGCGTAGGTTCCTAGTATTTTCCCGGTTGTTGTGTTCCAATTGTTTATTACGCCAAGACTGTTTCTGATGCTTGTTGCATCTGCATCGTACCATGTACCCCCAATGTAGATTTGCGCCCAGACATGTCCATAGGTTCCGCTGGAGAATGTGCAGATCCCATGTTTGTATCGTGCTGGTAACCCAGCTGCCCTTGCAAGTGCCACAACAAGATGCGCATGGTCACAACAGTTAGCAGTCCGATACCTGAGGGTTCCGACAGCACCGTACTTCGTATTATAATAGAAGCTGTAGTCTATGTTGTCTCTGACCCAGTTAAAGACGGCTTTGGCCTTATCCCATTCGCTTGTAAGGCCATTGGTTAACTGGGCCGCTAATGCTTGGATACTAGGATCGTTCACCTGACAGTTTGCTGTGGCGACAAGATACTGGCTAATTTCATTGTTTGTATTCTGATTTTGATTGTATACCCCTTTTATTGTTACTATTTTAGGTAATCTGTTATTTTCCTTGTAGAATGTAAGTATTCTGCTCATAGCATAGATTATAGTGGGATAGTATACTTTCCCAATACTTGTCGTGACATAATTTGGTGATCTTCTATTGGTTTCAATGAAATCTGCGACATTCTTCGCGACTTGAACATATTCTGTGAGTTTAAGCTCGCCTGTAGTGGTCCCCGAAGGGTTTGGCGCGTCATTAGCTTCTATTAGGCTGATGGGTGTGTTTTTCCCGTTATTTATTTGGTTTATGCTTTTAGCCATGAGGTATAGGAATTGGTTCAAGTTTATTTTTTGATTTGCCACCTGCACATATGTGGGTAGGCGCTGATTTTTTTCTATGAAACTTTTAAGTGAAACTGCGGCATTTAGGATGTCTTTGATAGCTATTGAATTGCCATTAGCAGCACTTCCTGAGGTGCTGCTTGGATTGTTATTGTCTATAGTGTATGTGCCTATTTTATTAAGTTTTTCAAGGTCTATATAATTGGGCAGGCGTTGATTTGTTACTTTGAAGTTGATGGCTTTTGTGAATAGCCATACGAGGGATTCGAATCTGATTTTAAAGCCTTGGTAGGTTGCATAGGAGGGTGCTCTATTTTCTGATTTTATGAAATTGTACACCCTATTTGCAAGTTCGAGGTAGTCATTTAATTTTATTGAACCAGCCACTGTGCTTCCAGTGGAGTTTTCGGGTGGTTCCACGTTCTTTATGATGGTATCCCCACCTTTTAGGGATGCTGTGAGGAGGTATAAGTATTCTGGCATGCTAACCTCTGAATTTTTGATTCTCACATACTTTGGGAGTTTTCCGTTCTCTTGGACGAACTTGTTAACCCGGACCGCCGCATCCTCGATATCTGAGGGTTCCACGGCCTTTACATTCTCTTCATCGTTATATGCTGCCTGTTGGCTTGTTTCATTGACTTTGGGGTTTTTTCCCATAATGGTGGGGGTTTCGTTGATTTTCTCTTCGCTTAATTGCGCATTGTTATCATGCATTTCAAAGTTTGTGGTTGTGTTTTCTTGGGCGTAACTGGTACCTACTGCTGCCAGTACCATGCATAGCATGCATAGTACTGTTATACCAGTCGAAATATTATCGCCTCCCACATCACAGGCAATGTAACCTGTGACAAATAAGAATATGAGTTAAAAGTTTTATATAAATGTTTTTATTTAGTTTCCAGGAAAGAGAGTATACTTTGACAATATCTGTTAATCTAGGAAGCGTTATCCCTTAAAGCTTTTGTTAAAGGGTTTTCCCTTCCAAAAGGGAGTATCTGAGGTGTCGAAGAATATATGGTAAAATGTGAACATGAAAAATTTGTGGGGGAGTGGGGAATGATAAAAGACATATAGAGCTTGTGAACCTCAGAGTTTGTGGGAAGAAATACTCTACTAGTATGACCAAGGTTGTTTGCTGTGTGGATGATTTTTCATCCTACATTTAGAATGGGTCGATTCACGTTCCTTTATACTGGGGGATTTTAAATATTGAGAATTTGCTAGTTAAACTTTCTAATCTAGTATCCCCCCAAGCCTAGTTTTTTCTTCTTTGTACCATTCTATTGTCTTTTCGAGTCCACTTTTGAGTTTTGTGATCTTTTTGAATCCAAGAGATTTTAAAAGGCCTATATCCGCCCTAGACTCTATTATGTCACCTGGTCTTGGATCATGGTAGATGGGTTTAATGTCAACATCAAGTATATCCTCTATTAATTCCAGGAGCTTGTTTATTGTTATGCTTTCACCCGTGGCTATGTTGACTGGGCCTGTGAATTTTGATTCTGCGAGTAGTAGGTTGGCTTCCACTATATCCTCTACATAGATGAAGTCTCGGGTTTGGTTGCCGTTCCCATAGATTATTGGTCTTTCTCCTGAGAGTATGGCATTTATGAATCGTGGTATGACTGCAGCATATTCTAATTTTGGGTTTTGGCGGGGTCCGAACACGTTGAAGTATCTTAATGAGACGGTTTTAAGTCCATAACATTGGGTGTAAACGTGACAATATGATTCTGCTGAAACTTTTGAGGCGGCGTAGGGTGAAAGTGGCTTGGGGTTTTCGTTTTCATTTAATGGTATGTTTGGATTGTCCCCGTAGACTGCTGAGGTGGATGCGTGTAATACTTTTATAATATTACATTTTTTCGCGGCTTGGAGGATTTTGAGAGTGCCTGTGGCGTTTATTTCATGGCATTTTATTGGATTTTTTATACTTTCTTCCACGCTTGCGAGTGCTGCCTGGTGGAATATATAATCCTTTCCTTTGAAGATTTTTTCAAGGTCCAAATTTGTTATACTGCCTTTTATAATTTTGAGGTTTTCATGATCTTTCATGGTTAAATTGTTGATTGAACCTGTGGAACAGTCATCTATAACCGTTACCTTGTTACCGTTTTCTAGTAGCCTGTCTGTAAGGTGTGAACCGATAAATCCAAGGCCGCCGGTGACTATGACATTTTTATCCTTCACAATTCTCACCTTTATTATTTCACATTCACGAAGAGGTGGAGCGACCTGTAAACTCTTTCTTCATCTGGCAGACGATATAATAAAAATTGGAGTTTTTGATTGTCCCCAGCCTCTTTTGGGGTGAATTTAAAGCGTTTCTCCCACTTTTCACCGTTTTTTAATGTTATTGTGGTATTGTCTATGACTTCTTCGCCCATTTTAACGATTATTCTATAGTCTGTGGTCTGGTATTCATGGTTTACAACTCCTATAATTACTTCCCCAGTTTCGCCTATTCTTAGGTTTGTTGGGTAATCATATGCTTTTCCTGTGGGTCCGAGGATGTAAAATTCTGTGAATCTTTCTGACGGGACTGGATTTAAAATTATGGTGTTAATAGTAACTCCTATCATTGAAATGAGGATGATGAGTAATATGAGTGATACTATCTGGTTCTTTTTCAAGCGCGTGTCTTTAATCCTTTCAATGGATTTGACGGGGTTCCAGTAAAATCTTTCAGTGGGTTTAGTCTTCGATCTTATTATGAGGGATGTTATTGTTAAGAGAATGGACAATCTGCAGGATGTTTCTGTGATGACAAGGTTTGAAGGTTTTTTTAGGATTAGGCTTATGATAGCGCTTATGATTATACTCAGTGTGAAACTTAGGAATAGTCTTTCATAGGAGTTTATGGTTCCCTTTTTTGGTGCTAGGATTGCTATGAGTAGATAACCAGGTATTAGTATCATCATGAATATTCCAAGTGGCCATTTGATTGGTGAAATCATTGTTATTATTGTGAATATGAGGATGAGTATGAGGTCTGCGTAGGATCCTAGTTTTGGCTTTTCTTTTTTTTCTTCGATTTTGAAATATTCTTCTGGTGGGAATGCCCTTTCAAGCTCATCCCCCCTGGATAACCTTTCATGTCGTTCTATAGCTATCTTAGCAGCCTCTGATGGGCTTATGATATTCTTTTCATCTATTCCGGCTTCTTTCAAGGACCTTCTTATCATATCTTGCCTTCTACGTCTCCTAGCATATGCTAGTATCCCTGCTATAATTGATATTATAGCTGATAGTCTGAGGATCCCATGGTTATCCAATGGTAGATAATCGAATGCTATTATTATCACCAGACTCAGGGGGATGCTTAGGATCAGCCTCAAAGATAATCTTTTCTCTTGAAACTTGAGGGAGAAAAATGATATTATAGAATATCCTATTATTAAAAAAATGTTAAATCCTATAATCAAGCTTCTGAGGATCCAAAACTTATATGGGAATTGTAGAAATACTAAGAGTATGAAGGCTGAGACAACTACAACGAAAAGATCCTTTGAAGATTGATGGAACCTTAAAATTTCTTCATGCTCAGATGTCATGATCAACTTGCCTCCCAAGGAGCAAAGATGTGAATTTGGATATACTGGTTGATATGATCAATCTCACGAACATCAGTTTTCATACTATGCTTTCTCCTCAATCATTAGATTATTAGAGTGGATAAATATATCCCCCTATGGGGGCATGATTTTATCTTTTGGGGTAAAAGTTCCGCAAATCATAGGATTATTCTTGGAAAAATTTTATATATTTTAAATTTTCATCTTTTTAATATGATCCTCTTTAGTTACTTGATCGCGATAGTATCAGCCATCATTGTAGCTTCACTCCTCGGGCTCCCAATTGTAGCTGAAAGACCATGGAGACGCTCATGGACTTTAACAGTGATATTCCCAACACCCATAATCGCAGCAGGCCTCCTCGCAGTATCCCTAAAATTGGGATTCAGAGGATTCTATAATACCCTAGATCTAGGCCTCATTATGGGGATATTATCAGCCCTCCTAGTAAAATATATCATAGAGAACATCTTCCCCAGACCCCCATTCCATCCAGGATAGGATAATATCCCCCTTGTGGGGGGGTGATCCCAAATGAAAAAATTATTTGTAACAGACTGTGAGGGTCCTATTTCACTTAACGACAATGCATTCGAACTCGCAAGCCATTTCATACCAGATGGTGACAAATTCTTCGCGGCAGTGAGCAAATACGATGATATACTAGCATATGAGATTAAAAGACCAGGTTATAATGCGGGTGACACCCTTAAACTCATCACCCCATTCCTAAAAGCCTATAATGTTACCAATGATAAGATAGTGGAATTCTCCAAGGAAAATATCAGCCTAGTCCCATGGGCGCGCGAACTACTACAACGAGTCCAAGGACTCATGCCATCCTATATCATAAGCACAAGTTACAAGCAATACATTGAAGCCCTCTGTAACCTCATCAACTTCCCCCTCGAGAACACATATTATACAAGCCTTGACATAGACTCACACGAACTCCCCGAGGATGAAAGGGAGAAACTATTCCAATTCAAAGACATGATAGTAGAGGGCGCTGATTTCGAGACAATGGACAAAATATTCTTCGAGGAAATACCCCAGATGAGGATAGGTAAACTCATAGAGGATGTTAAGACAGTGGGAGGAGAGGGTAAACGCCTAGCCCTCAAAGAAATACTCAAAAAGGAAAAACTCCCCATAAAGTCAACATTATATATAGGGGATAGTATAACCGATGTGGAACCCCTCAGGTATACAAGGGGGCGCGGCTTGGCCGTATCCTTCAATGGGAACCATTACGCTGTAAGGGAAGCTGATATAGTCATCATAGCAGAGAACGCCCTCCCATTAGCTCTGATAGCAGATTTACATTCACGTTTCGGCAGAGACTATATCATAGAATTCGTGAAAGCTTACACAATGGACCCTGAAAGAGCCTTGGAAAACTTTAGGATAAGCTATAATATTTTCGAAAAATTCATGGAAACATCCAAGAAAAAGTTCCCAAGAATACTCATCCCAGATGATAACATAGAAGAGATAGCAGAGGAGAGCCTCCAAATGCGTAAAAGGGTCAGGGGGGAAGCCATAGGAGGCCTAGGATAGTGAAGATCAACGGTACAATCATAGAGGATACATTCTGTGAAACCTTTAAGGGTAAATGTGTAAGGGCCATAGTAACCGCCCACGACAAAAGAACAGTTAAAAGAGCGGCATATGATGCCACTTCCACACCCGCAGCGGTAATAGGAAGATTAGAAAGTGGCGTTGAATCTTTCCTGGATCCTGACATGACCCCAGATTCTAGACATGGTGCTATTCTACAATTCTATTTCGCCCTTGATAACATGGAAAAATTTGAGGTGGAATTATCTTATAGGATAAGGCAAGACATCCTAGTGAAGCCGTTCACAAGCCTATTTGATGCAAGTTTAGAAGCAGAAGGTTACATTGACATGATGAAGCACGTTGGACATTGTGGTGATGGATACGAATGGATAGAAACCATTCATGGAAGAGAGATGATAATAGTACCCATAGCAGTGCCAGACTTCAAAATAGAAGCCAGGCTAGGATACCAGACAGGTATAATGGGTGCCAACTTCTGGTACATGTGCAAGGATAAAGAATCGGTCCTAGAAGCGGGTAAAAGTGCCATAGAAGCCATAAGTAGAGTGGATAAGGTTATAACACCATTTGATATCTGTTCAGCCCCATCAAAGCCCGAAACAAAGTACCCATGGATAGGCCCCACAACAAACCATCCATACTGTCCATCACTAAAAACAAGACTAGGCAAGGAATCCAAAGTCCCAGATGGGGTTAAATACATACCAGAGATAGTAATAAACGGACTTTCCAGAAAAAAAGTCATAGAAGCCCTTAGAGTGGGTGTGAATGCCGTTTCAGAATTTGATGGTGTGATAAGGGTTTCAGCCGGCAACTACGAGGGTAAACTAGGTGATGATAAGATATTCCTCCATGAAATCTTCTAGGATTAATAATTTTTTTTGGGGATGTTAAATGTTCGATGTGGTAGGCTTCGGAGCCCTTAACATGGATCAACTCTACATGGTTGATAGGATTATAGGCCCGGAAGAAGAGACCATAATCAGAAGTTTTAAGGAAAGTTGTGGCGGTTCCGCAGCTAATACTATCATAGGACTTTCAAAATTAGGCCTTAAAACTGCATACATTGGTAAGGTGGCCATGGACAGAGAGGGCGTTAAACTTAAAGAAAACCTTGAAAGGGAAAAGGTTAACTTGGATCTTTTAATCATCACAAAAGAGGGTAGAAGCGGTAAAGTAATAGGCTTCGTGGATGAAAATGGGCAAAGAGCACTCTATCTAGACCCTGGCGTAAATGACACCATAAAAATTGATGAAATAAAAATCGAACTAGTAGAGAATAGCAAATTATTACACTTAACATCATTTGCAGGTGAAGGTCTAAAAGTCCAGGAAACATTACTTGAGAGATTATCATCTAGGCCGCTTATAAGCCTAGACCCGGGAAACCTATACGCCAAAAGGGGGATAAAATCTCTTAGAAGGCTCATAGAGGCCGTTAACGTCCTATTATTAAATGAGATGGAAATTAAGGTGATGCTAGGCTACCGTGGATCCTATAAGGAGGCTGCGAAACTCCTAGCAGATGAAGTTGATATTATCATCATAAAAAGGGGCTCCTTGGGGGTTTATGGGCTCATGGACGACCTAGAAGTGGAAGTACCAGCCTTAAAAGTTGAATGTGTGGACACAACTGGGGCTGGTGACGCATTCAACGCAGGATTCCTATATGCATGGCTCATGGGCCATGACCTCAAAACCTCATGCTACTTCGGAAATTATATAGCATCCCATTGTATACAAGGATACGGTGCAACCACCACACTACCCTCAAGTGAAGCTACAAGAATACTAAAAAAATAATTGAGGTCACCTATGCCTTGTAATAATGGAAAAGACAAGAAAACCATACTCATATCCGCCATCTTATTTATCATAGGATTCTACCTACAATATAGTGGGTATATGCTACCTGCTTTCATACTATTCACACTAACTGTTCTTGTATCAGGCCTAGAAACATTCAAAGGGGCCATCCTAGCACTCTATCATGGTAAATTCACAATAAATCTTCTCATCACATTAGCGGTTATAGGAGCATATTCACTTGGGGACTATCCTGAGGCAGCTATCATAGTTTTCTTATATTATATTGCAGAATACCTAGAAGAATATGCGACCGGCCAGGCACATGAATCTATAAAGGGCTTAATGCAACTCAAACCAGAAATAGCAACGATAAAAATTGGGAAAAAAGAGGTTAAGGTGGATGCTAGTAGAGTGCAACCAGGGGAGATAATGGTCATACGCCCAGGGGACATGATACCCTTGGATGGGAGGATAATAGATGGTTCAAGTTATGTTGACCAATCAAATATTACAGGAGAATCCGAGCCAGTTCATATGACTGTTGGGGATGAAGTATTGGCAGGTACAATAAACCTTGGAGGCTACCTTGAAGTTAAGGTCACAAGGAATTCTGAAAGGACAATCATAGCAAGGGTCATAGAATTGATAGAAAAGGCTAGGATGAGAAGATCATCTAGGGAAGTTTTCATGGAGAAATTCGCATCATATTACACGCCAACAATTATAATAGCAAGCATATTAACAGGTATAATCCCAAGTCTGATCATAGGCAACCCAGAAACTTGGATATACCGAGCCCTTGTATTAATGGTGATCGCATGTCCTTGCGCCCTTGTAATATCAGTACCAGTTGCTATGATATCAGGGATAACAGCGGCCACAAGAAAAGGGATATTAATTAAAGGCTCAAGTCACCTTGAAGAAATGTCAAAGATAAAAACTATTGTATTTGATAAGACAGGGACGCTAACACAAGGTGAACTAACAGTAAAAGAAATAAAGGCATACAATAATGCTAACATATTAAAGATTGCAGCTTCACTAGAAAAAGGTTTAAAACATCCAATAGCGGAGGCGATAACCAAACTGGCAGATGAAAAAGGCTTGGAGCCATTAAAAGTCGAGGATTTAGAATATAAGCCAGGATATGGCATTTCTGGCAGGATAGATGGTAAGTTGTACTTCCTAGGCCAGAACACTCGGCAGAAAACCGAGAACACATCCATCCTCCTAGAAAGTGATGGTAAAATCATCGGGGAAATAACATTAGAAGATAAAATGAGACCATCAGCCCCCACCCTAATCCAAAGGTTATCCCAGGAAAATATCAAGGCAATGATCCTAACAGGAGATAATCCAAAAGTCGCGGAGAAACTAGCAAGGAAACTTAAAATTGACAAATACATTGGAGGCTTGCTCCCAGAGGACAAATTCGATTTCATAGAAAATCTAAAATCTAAGGGGAGGGTTGCCATGGTCGGTGACGGTATAAACGACGCCCCAGCCCTTGTAGCGGCAGACGTCGGGATCGCGATGGGGACCAGAGGCTCTGACATAGCCCTTGACACCGCAGATATAGTGCTAATCGACGATGACCTCATGAAAATCCACCAAATAATAGAACTAGGGAGAAGAACCATGAGAATAGTTAAAGAGAACATATTCTTCTCAATACTCGTTAAGGGATCCCTGGCCCTTCTTTCAATCTTTGGATTAGTATCATTATGGATGGCTGTGGGCATCGGTGATATGGGACTTTCACTCGCAGTAATCCTCAATGGACTGCGCAATAACCAAAAAATTTTATCCCCCCAACTAAGATAATAGAATATGGAGTGATAAAGATGTTAACTGATGAAATGAAAGAGGCCATAGAAAAAAATCTTGTTTTCGTGGCGACAGCAAGCAGTGACGGCACGCCCAATGTCGTGCCCATCGGATTCGCAAGGCCAATAGACGATAAAAGGATACTAATAGTAGATGTTTTCATGAAAAAGACCCTAAGCAACCTCGAAGAAAACCCTAAAATGTCAATTATAGTCCAGAACGCCAAAGAACACCCATACCAATTTAAAGGGGTTGCAGAAATATTCAAATCAGGTGAATTCTTCAAAGAGGCCGTAGAATGGGCTCAGAATGTTATGAGTGAAGTGGAGCCGAAATCAGCCATCCTCATGACAGTAAAAGAGATATATTCTGTGAAACCAGGCCCAGACGCCGGTAAGAGGATAAAATAGCCGCCTCACATTTTGGGGTTCAATAATCATGTGCGCAATAGCAGGCTTCATAGGTAAAGGGGCCCTCCCAAAACTCCTCAAAATGCTGAGGATCCTAGAACATAGAGGCCCAGACGCCACAAGGATATACTACAAAAGACCAAACGCCTCTAAAAAAACAGGCTCGAAAAGCCCTAAGTTCAATGGGGAGGTGGCCATAGGCCATAATATCCTCATAACAGATGAAAGAACACCCCATCTAGGAAACCAGGACATAATAGCCTGTGATGGTAGAATATACAATCCAAGAACAGAATCGGCCTCTAAGCTCATATCGGATTCTATAAGAGAATATGGGCTGATGGAAGCCCTCCAGATGATCATGGACAAGTTTGATGGTGATTATTCATTCGCATTCTTCGATGGTGAAAATATCATCCTTGCAAGGGACCCCATAGGTGTTAAACCACTCTATTACAAGCTTGGAAAGGATTTCATAGCATTCGCATCTGAACGCAAAGCCCTCTGGGGTATAGGCATACAAGATACAAAGAGACTGCCCCCTGGAACAATCCTAATAAATAACAAACTTATAAGATTAAAAAGATTACCAGAAAAGGTCAAGGCAAAATGGGACTATGATACTGCCAAGGAAAAATTAGAAGAAGCGCTTAAAAAAGCTGTTAAAGAGAGAACCCGAAAACTTAAAAAGGTTGGCATATTATTCTCTGGTGGGGTTGACAGCACCCTCCTCACCCTACTCGCGGAAAAATATACCAAACCCATATTATATACTGTTGGAAGCAGAGGATCACAAGATCTCATATTCGCGGAAAGAGCAGCTCAAGAGCTTGGAATAGAACCTAGGATAATAGAAGTTAACGTGAAGATGGTCAAAGACGCTCTAAAACCAGTCTTAGCCGCTATAGAAGAATTTAATGTTATGAAGATAGGTGTGGCCATGCCACTCTATTTCGCATCAAAAGCAGCCCACGCAGACGGACTCCAAGTTATACTCTCAGGTCAAGGAGCCGATGAACTTTTCGGAGGATACCATCGCTACCTCCAATTATATAAGGAAGGCGAGAACAAACTTGTTGAGGCCTTCAAAGCCGATATACAAAATATGCACCATATAAACCTCGAAAGGGATGATGCCACCGCAATGGCAACAAGTACAGAATTGAGAGTTCCATTCCTTAACAAGGAAATTATAAACCTATCCTTTAATATACCAATAGACTATAAGATAAAAGGTAGTGATGACAGTCTTAGGAAGCACATACTCCGCGACCTTGCATTAGAAATAGGAGTACCAGCTTTTATCGCGAGAAGACCTAAAAAAGCCGCCCAATACGGCTCAGGGATAGATAAGATTCTAAGGAAGAGAATACTACCAGGTTTTGATCATGAATCCTACATGAAGGATCTGAGGATGGAATTTTATAAGGGGTATCAATAATGATAGAAAAAGAAGCCGAAAAAATACTAGAGGAGTTCTCCAAGGCCCTTGAGAAAGTGCCCGAACTTGAAGAGACACACTACATCGTAGATAATCTTAACAGGACAAGAGCTGATAAAAAACAGAAACATGACCCTAAAAGGATACTGAGGAACGCTCCAGTAGACGAAGAAGGTAACATAATCGTAGAAAGGGGAGAATGGACACAATAACATGGGATGGTGTTAAATTTGCGGATGAGCCTAGTTCTCGAACTACAAGACGTCCCAGGACAACTAGTAGCAGCCCTAGAACCAATAGCCAGCGTAGGTGCAAATATCGTCACCATAATACATGAAAGGGATGCTAAAACAGGAGCATTTGTACCAGTACAGGTAACCATCGAAGGAGATGAAAAAACACTAGATCTTGCAATAAAAAAACTGACAGAAAAAGGCATAAGGATAATAGAAAAGGATGGCATACCCCTCAAAGAAAAAGTAAACGCAATCCTAGTAGGTAAAATTTCAGAAGAAGAACTAAAAGGCATAGTGGATAATATAAACACCCTAGAAGGTGTTAAAGTAGCCGACCTCTCCCTTAAAATGTCAACCACAACATCAACAATCAAAATTACAATGGAAGCAGAACACAAAAGCTTAAAATTACTAGAAGACGAGATCCACAAAATCGGGGCAAAGGAAGGTTTACTCGTCATCACAGAAACATAAAAAGTCTAGAGAATCCGGAGGATTTTTCTCATGAAAATTTCCATCATAGGATTTGGCGCTGTTGGCCAAGGAGTTGCAAAGGCTATAAGCTCAACCCAACAAAGAATAAAGAAAAAATACAACCTCAAAATTGATATAGTGGCTGCCGCAGACTCCAAAGGGGCTGCCATACGAGAAGATGGACTAGACCCCCAGAAACTCATAGAAGTCAAATCAGAGAAGGGAAGCGTAGCCTATTACCCAGATCATGGCCATGAGAACATAGACGGCCTCCAAGTACTCGATGAGGTCGAATATGATTGCCTCGTAGAGGTCACACCCACAAACATCATAACAGGAGAACCTGGAAAATCACTCATAACAAAGGCGATGAAAGATGGAAAGGATGTTGTAACATCCAATAAAGGCCACCTATCATTATTCTACAAAGAACTAATCGACCTAGCCCGGGAAAATAACGTAAATTTTAAATTCGAGGCCTCAGTTGGGGGTGCCATGCCCATAATAAACTTCGCCCAAGAAACGCTCCCATCTTCTAGGATAGAATCTATAATAGGGATACTTAATGGTACAACCAACTTCATCCTATCAAGGATGACGGCCGAAGGCTCATCATACGAACAAACACTAAAAGAGGCCCAGGAGCTTGGAATAGCGGAGACAGACCCTACACAGGATGTTGAAGGATTAGACGCTGCATGCAAGTCAGTAATATTAGCAAACGCTATACTTGGTCGAGAATGCACCCTAGATGATGTTGAGGTTACAGGAATCACAAGGATAACCCCAGAAGCCATAGAACTCGCAAAGGAAGACGGATACCATATAAAGCTTATAGCAGAAATATCACATGATATACTAAGAGTGGGTCCAAGGCTAGTGAAAGAAACATCACCATATGCTGTTGATGGCACTCTCAACATGGCAACTCTCCGCACAGACTTGGCAGGGGAGATAACAGTAATAGGCAAAGGCGCAGGCTCACTCGAAACAGCATCAGCAATACTCACAGACATAATAAATATATGGAAATCCAGACAATCTTAGAAAATATGAAATACGTGATACTCATAGGAGACGGGATGGCAGACTACCCCCTGCCAGAACTCGGGGAAAAAACACCCTTACAAGTAGCTGACAAGCCACACATGGACCATGTAGCCAAAGAAGGATCTAACGGACTCCTAAAAACAATACCAGATGGCATGGAACCCGGATCAGATGTTGCGAACTTGGCCATAATGGGCTACAATCCAAGAAAGTACTATACCGGCCGAGGACCCCTCGAAGCCGCGAGTATAGGAGTAAAACTCAAAGAAGACGATGTCGCCTTCAGATGCAATTTTATAACAGTCTATGGTGGTCGCCTCATAGATTTTAACGCCGATCATATAAGTACAAAAGAATCCTCAAAACTGATAAAAACCCTAAACGAACATTTCAAAATAGGCAGATTCTATACAGGTGTAAGTTACAGGAACCTATACATTTACCCAGGCAGAGAAGCCCTAAAAGTCAAAACCAAACCACCACATGATATAGTAGGAGAACCTATAAAGGATCATCTACCATCCAACGGAAAAATAGCAGAAAGAATAAAACAGATAATAAAAGAATCCCAGAGGATACTTAAAGATCATCCCACCAACATAGAAAGATCTAAAATGGGTAAAAGGCCAGCGAATATGATATGGTTATGGGGACAAGGCCAAAAACCCACAATGGAGACACTAGAAGAAAAATATGGTCTCAAGGGTGCTACAATAACCGGCGTGGATCTGATAAAAGGCTTAGGAGTCTACCTAGGATTAGATAACATTAACGTACCAGGAGCTACCGGCTACCTAGACACTGATTATAAGGCAAAGGGCAAATATGCAATAAAGGCACTCCAAGATCATGACATAATCTTCATACATGTAGAGGCTCCTGATGAAGCAGGACACGCAGGAAACATAAAAGAGAAGATAAAAGCCATTGAAAATATCGACTCCAAGATACTAGGCCCACTACTAGATGAGCTGCCATCATATAATAGTTTCCGTTTAACTTTACTAGCAGATCATCCCACACCCATAAAAGTGGGTACACACACCCAAGACCCAGTACCATACGCCATCTGCGGCGAAAACATAAAAAAGGACAATATAAGCTCATATGATGAAGAATCCGCAAAAAGGGGCAGTCTAGGCCTGTCAGTGGCCTGGAAGCTCCTAGATAAGCTTATAGGGAGTTGATTATCCTGGCAAAGTATATAATTGTAACTGGTGGTGTTGTAAGCTCCATTGGCAAGGGTATAACAGCAGCATCAATCGGGAGAATACTAAGATCCTATGGGTTAAAGGTCGCGGCTATAAAAATCGACCCATACCTCAACTGGGACTCAGGAACCCTAAACCCATACCAACACGGTGAAGTCTTCGTAACAGAAGATGGAATGGAAACAGACCTAGACCTCGGACACTACGAACGCTTCCTCGACGTGAACCTACCAGGAGAATCCAACATAACCACAGGCAAAGTATACCTTTCAGTGATAGAAAAGGAAAGAAAAGGCAAATACCTAGGATCTTGTGTACAAATCATACCCCATATAACAGACGAAATAAAATCCATGATCAGAAAAATAGCATCAAAAAGCAGAGCAGAAGTTGTAATAGTAGAGGTGGGCGGTACAGTAGGTGACATAGAAGGCCAACCATTCCTAGAAGCGTTAAGACAATTAAGAAACGAAGAAGGATACGAGAACGTCATGTTCATACACGTAACCTATGTACCATACCTTAAGGCCGCTGGAGAATTCAAAACCAAACCCACACAACACAGCACAAAGGAACTCCGCAGCACCGGCCTAACCCCTGACATGATAATATGCAGGAGCGAGACACCGATAACCTCCCCGATAAAAGAGAAGATAGCACACTTTTGCGACGTTAAAAAAGAAGCCGTAATAAACGCCCCTGACGTCCGATCAATATACGAGGTCCCACTAGTACTCAACAAACAAAAAGTGGGAGAATATATCATAGATAGGATAAAATTGGATGTTAAAGGGGCTGCTGACCTCTCAGACTGGGCCAAGATCGTGGAATCCCTCAAGATAAAAGAACCCACAATAAAAGTGGGCATAGTAGGAAAATACGTGGAACTTGAAGACTCCTATATGAGTATAAGGGAGGCTTTGAGGCATGCCGCAGCCCACCTTGGCAAAAGGGTGGAGATAGGATGGATAAGCACCAATGAAAAGATAAGCAAAGAAAAACTTAAGGGATTTGACGCGATCCTCATACCAGGAGGTTTTGGTAAAAGGGGGATCGAGAGTAAAATATACGCTGCAAAGTATGCCAGGGAAGAAAAGGTCCCACTCTTTGGGATATGCCTTGGAATGCAATGCATGGTAATAGAATTCGCACGCTACATAGGCCTTGAGGGTGCTCATAGCACAGAATTTGACAAAGAAACACCATATCCAGTAATTGACATGATGGAAGAACAAAAGAGGATAAAGAAGATGGGGGGTACAATGCGCCTAGGAGCCTACAAATGCAAACTAAGACCTGGAACAATCGCCCACAAGGCGTACAAGGAAGATCTTATAAGTGAAAGGCACAGGCACCGCTATGAACTCAACAACGAATACCGGGAAAAACTAGAAAAGGAAGGGCTTATAATAGCTGGGACAACACCAGACGACTTCCTGGTAGAGATCATAGAGTTGAAGGATCACCCCTGGTATCTTGGATGCCAGTTCCACCCAGAATTCAAATCAAGACCAAACAGGCCACACCCACTCTTCATATCATTCCTAGAAGCAGCTGCAAAATAATAGGCTGTGATCGTATGTATCCAATTTTACCGGTTTTAGTAGCATTGTTAGCTAGTCTATACGCCGCATATAGTGACCTCAAGAGAGGTATAATCCCTAATAGGTTAACATTCCCACTTATAGGCCTTGGCATACTACTAGATGCCATATTTTCCTATAATATGGGAGATCCTCTCTTTTTTGCTTTTGCACTTATATTCACTGGTATGATATTCATGATCTGTTATATTTTTTGAAGGTTGGGTGCCTGGGCTGGTGGCGACGTTAAATTATTCACGGGCCTTGCCGCGCTTTTACCATTCCAACCATCCTTGTTACGATATTCTATCCATGGGGTGCCATTTCCTATCATAGCATCATATCCATTCCCCCTAACATTAATAATTAACAGTATATTGGGCATGCTCCCATTCCTCATCATCTTTGTCTTTTATATCGGATTAAAACAAAAAAAGCATCTGATAGAAGAGCTTCTAAAACCTATAAAAGACTATAAGAACAGTCTAATCCTCTCCCTCATAATAACATCGGCCATAACCTTGACATTGATGATAACATCCATTCTACAATTTCAGATCATCATATTAACCTTGATAGTAATCTATATTCTTACAATGATGATATCTAAGCTACCAATGAAACCAAAAATTGCTATAATAGCCATCATAACATTATATTCCATATATCAGAACCCAAAGTTGACAATAACCGGGATACTGATCCTATGGGCTTCCATAATCCTACTACAAGTTATAAGGAAACTTTTAGGGAAAGTGGCCAGAGAAGCCCTACAAGATGAAATAAAAATAGAGGACCTCAAAGAGGGTATGATACTAGCTTATAAACTTTATAAAAAAGACGGGCAATATTATTTTGATGATAAAAGTTTCCTAGAAAAATTAAAAGAGGCTGCGAAAACCGGAACCCTCCAAAGCCCGGGGGAACTCGTATTAGCATCCATGGCCGCAGGCCTCACAAAAAAGGATATAAAACTCTTAGTTGAACTTTCAAAGACTGGGAAGATCCCAGGGAAGGTTAGGATAAAGAGGGGTGTTCCATTCGCCCCTGCGATATTCATAGGCTTGCTATTATCTCTATTTATAGGGGATCTTGCAATGTTACTCTTAAAGGTCCTTAGCATTATAAGGGGGATAAGCTAATATACCTTAGATTATAAAAAGAGACATGTGATAAGGATGGATGATAGAGGCCAGGTTTCGTTTGAATATCTTATGCTAATCCTAATAACCATATTAATACTTGGGACTGTGACAATACCCCTAGTAGGAATGGCAATAGATGCCAGTAACGATGTTTCAAGGGCTTCGGATGCAAAGGTTGCGGTTGAAAGTATTGCGAACGCCGCTAACATAGTATATGCTAATGGACCCGGAGCCAAGAGAACAGTAACATTCTACGTACCCCGGAATGGGACAATAGGCTTTGATCAGGCCAACAAGGTAATATATTTTAGTTTAACCCTAAGTAACAACACAGTAAAGACTATAAAAGCCACCACAGAATATGGTAACATCACACTCAATAGTCCAACCTTAAATAGGGGTTGGTATAAAGCCGTTGTCCATTGGCCAAATAGAAACGCGAATATAGTGATCACGATTTCAAAGGTCTCCTGACGGGGGGAATAGATGGGGTTTTTTTCAACTTTGGGTGAAATATTTATAACAATTTTTAGATTGTTAGGCACCCTTGTCCTAGAACTTGTAAAACTCCCCGAGAGGATAAAATCAGGGAATGTTAAAGAGAAGGTCTCCGGGATAAAACTTGGATTGGAAAGAGCATCCAAAAGTCAAGTGACAAGTGAAAAGGGTGAGGAGAATATTAGTGGGGATGTTTTTTTTGACCCTGGTGAAAAGGAGAATGCTGTTTTGAAGCTTCAGGTATCCGCGGCAGCATTCATTATCACATCAATATTATACGCCTTTAATATTCTTTCACTTTTCATATTCCTTCCTGTTAGCATAATCCTCATACTATTGGTGGCATATATCTTATATTATCAGATTAAGATAATGTATCCTGATGATTTTCAGGCCTATCGAGACTTTTTTTTAATGTATATTGCAGTAGGCTTCTTGATAATTATAGTTGCGAACAATCCCCTTATTTATAGTCTGTTCTCATTCACATTATTGCCTTCGCTTGGAGTGTTAATATTTGCATTGGTCGCTGTTGCAGCCATTTTCATAATATTCAGGGTAAGATATTACAGGGATTATACCTTCGGCGAGGTTATAGAAGTTGGTGAAAACACGTCACAGGTAAGGGTAGACTATGATATAAGAGCTAATGTAAAACCCGACATTTACATTGTGGAAAACAACGACTTCAAGGTCAAGGAACACGACATAGTGAAATTATCAATCGAAAGTTCACTATTCAGGGAAAGTAAGCCTAAAAAGATAATAGGAAAAGAATAAAAATATACCCTTTGTTAGGCTTCATATCTTTTTGACCAAAATTCAAACTGAATACTCAAAATCTGAAATCCAATCACCTTTTTCACATAAAGGGAGTTCAGATCTCTTAAAAATCATCATTATAATGCCTGGAAAAATTTATATAAAATATGATAAAAAGATTATGGTGTGGGAGAGATTATGGATCAGAGAGGGGTTTTATCTACAGATTTTCTTTTAGCCACACTAATATTACTAATAATCATCTCAGGGATTATAGGCTTTGTTAGCACGGGTATCGACTCTGCTAAGAGCACAGAATTCGCCAAGGCCAAAATGGTGGGTGAAAACGTGGCCAGATCCATAAACATGGTATATGCACAAGGCTCTGGAGACGAACTAAACATAACATTACCTGGAGATCTCAATTATGAGATAAAAATAATAAACTTAAATGGTAAAGTGGCTGTAGTGGTCAAATACAATAACAAGGAATCCATATCCTACCTGATACCCAAAGCAGATAATATTGATACCATCACAATGAAACCCAATGAAACCTACAATATTTGCAATGAAGATGGTATTATTAAAATAAGAAAGGTTGCACCATGAGGGAATATAAAGGGCAAATATCGGCCGAATTCGTCCTATTAACAGGATTCATATTAGTAGTTGCTATAATCATAGCATCCCAGGCCGGCAGCAGCCTAGAACTTGACCAGGTTATGAGCGCAGCGAAAACAGGGACCATAGAAGCCACAAACGACCTAGCATACAATGGAACAGGTAATCTCATAAGATTCCAGAACATAACATTCAAGGATGGTAAAATTACAATCACGGTATACAGCAAGAAGAGATTAACATACAATGAAATGAATTATATCAAAGGGAAGGTCCTAGAATCCATAGGGGAAACGATAGGCAAGCAAGTGACAGGAGATCTTGTGAAAGGTAGATACAACTACACAGTAGAGGTGGTGAACGTCACATGAACGATGAAGGTTTCATATTCACCATCGACAGCATCCTAATGCTAATCCCAGTCTTCATAATAATCACAACAATAGCAAGCATCAGCCTAGAAGTACCCCACGAGGCCCCATATTATACTGCGGAGGATGCTATAGAATTACTGGTTCTCCACGGGGAGAAACCAAGTGACACTAATCTTATGACAATAGCAGAGAATATAAGCGCTGGTAAGGCCAGCGGGGCCAAAGCTGCCGCGCAAAAAGATCTGAAACCACTACTTGACAGTTTCAGGATGAATTATAATCTAACCTACTATAATAGTAGCAGTGGCACCTATGATACACTAATAAGCAGTGGAACCATGCCAAGTGATAGAAGCGTATATTCTGCTACAAGAGGCTATGGTGGTATTACCTTCACATTATATATGTGGTGAATAAACATGGATGAAAAAGGATATGTGCTCTCAGGGGTTGGAATGTTACTATTAATACCCCTTATGATAATGATACCCATAGCACTCTCCCTACAAGAGGAGGGTTCGCAGATCCCAGGCACATTCGTTAAATCAGATGTGGTATTCCGCACCTTTGATAGTATTCGCAATGACATAGAAGAAAAGACTAGCAGATTCGCAGATAACCTATACAATAAAACATACAGGTATGATGAGGCCAGCCTATTCGCCGGGAACTTGAGCAACCTTAATAATAATATAAGCGAGAACATCTACAAGGATGCATATAGGTATGTTGTGGATTCTGTGGAAGTAAAACGCAATAACTATCCCATGACTCCTAACATAGGTAATGAGTCTGGATATATTCCATTCAGTAATGGGATCCAAGTAACTTATACATATGACGGCAGAACACAAGATAATCAAACTAATATAATATACTATAGGTATAGGATAACTATAACGGCTAATGTGACAATAGATGTGATTAAATCAAATACTAGACACAAGGAAGCCTATGAATACTCCTTTGTAACCTTGATATTTATCAACACAACCGCTACAGATAATACAACAGCAGAAACTAATGTTAGAAACTTTTTCAATAACTTAAATCAAGCTATAGGTGGCTAAAAAGTGGATGATAAAGGAATGACATTCACAACTGATGTTTTATTAGCTCTAATCATAGTAACCATAGTATTTGGGATGATAACAGATCAGATGGAAATATTCTCATATAAAATGGAAGATTTTGTAGGCCGGCAAAGCCTGGAGAGAACCGTAACCGATGCCGCCGATTATCTAGTTAAATCCCCGGGAGAACCCCAACATTGGGAAAGGGGAAATTCTCCACCTGCTAACACGCTTCCAGGCCTTGCAGTTATTGATCGTGGATGTCCAGTCCCCAATTTCCTGCTTCACAAAAAAATAGGGGGGCTTAAATATAATCCTCAACTTTTGAAAAATTTAGTCCACACTGATAATTATTATCTGGTTATAGTAAGGGCCAATGATTCCACCCCAATAATTGAAATTGGGAATCCACCACCTTCAAATGCTACGGAGGTGGCTGTTGCAAATAGAAGTTGTATGTTGGTCCCAGGGGAGGTTATCTTTAGCATGGTAGATTTGATGCATATTAACCCAGCCCATCCAGGGCAAAATGCATTCCTATGGTATTCAAAAGCTGGGAACCCTCCAATATATGTGGGTCCTGGGAATGTGACAACAAGTTCTAATCCAAATTCAAGCTTTTATGTTAATTACACCGATCTTGAATTATATGATTATTATTTGAGAATAGACGCCAATACAGGGGTTAGAAGTGCTGATTATGGGTTTACTGATGGTGATGCTGTTGTAAACGACACCTATGGAGACTTCGATGATAAAAAAAGGCGGGATGCTATAAATGATGAGTTGGATCGCATTTATGGGCAGCCTGGATGGTTAAAGTTTAGGGACCTCAGTGTGGGCGCGTTCATACCAGTTGATGATGACATCAAAAAGGTTCTGGATAAGGGCGGCGGCCCTGACATGAAATTATGGCTCCAAGTAGAATCTGACCCAAAAGCTGATTTTGACATAACACTCGTAAGGGTGCTTCATGGTCAAGGATATAATAAAATCCCAGTGAAACTTGTACTATATATATGGGAGTAGCCTACCCAAGCATTTAAGCCCACTCTTAGCCAGGAATTTTATCATAAAAAAGATAAACTTTATTGATAAAAAGTTAAAGCGGGAGGATGCAAAATTATGGATCTCCTAGTAACCTTGATGATGCTCATACTCTTCATAATACTTCTAGTCTTTGTATTTTCTGTGGGTCTTATGACTCCAGTTGTGGGTAAAAGGAACATACTATTTGTTATATTCATTGGGTTCATGGTTGGTGTTATCGGCGGCACATTTTTCATCTCACCAATATATGACGATATACCAGAAATAGTCAGGGGCTTCTATGAGGCCACTTCCAACGCTCCTGAGACTGTTTATGTTGACTTGTCGCATGATGTTGACATCAAAGAATTTATAGATGATGTGAGAGGCGTGGAAGGCGTTAAGGATATTAAAATAGAATATATTTTTTTAAAAACTGATAATTTTACTAGTGAACGCGGTGAACTAATAAAGAATGGGATCCCAGTTATCGATTCCAATGTAACATACTGTAAGGTAGATCCTAGAGGTACTATCCTATGTGGGATTAAAGGGGGAGACCCACAGGCTACCATTGACAGGATATCTGACTGGCTTATCCTAACAGGTGGCATCTACACAAAGTATAGTGTAGTGCGTGTGTCAATTGACACCAATGCAAATAAAATCAACAATTTAAGGGAATATCTTTCATCCAAGGGTATTGCAATATCCTCTATTAAGGGGCCGGTAGAGGAAAAAATTGAAAATTTAAAGGCTTCAATGCCCCCTAAATCTGCTGTGGTGGTATCCTGCGGTTTAATCGGGATTTTAACGGGCCTTGCGGGCATATTCATAGATAGTATCATGGCTTTCCTAGCTGCAATTAGGAGAAAATTGGGGAGATAAGCTTTGGATGCTGCAGTACTCTATTCTGGTGGCAAGGATAGTACAATGGCACTCTACAAGGCCATGGAACATGACAATGTAAGGTATCTGGTGTCTATGGTTTCAGATAACCCATATTCGTACATGTTCCATGTCCCTAATATAAAGTGGACGCGTTTATCCTCCAAGGCTATTGGCATACCATTAATCGAGGGCGTGACGAGTGGAATAAAAGAAGAAGAGCTCGGGGATCTTAAGAAGCTTTTAAAGGTGCTTGTTGAACGCGGAGTCGAAGTGTTATATTCTGGAGCTATTGCCTCCGATTACCAGCGGTCAAGGATCGACAAACTCTGCCGGGAGGTTGGACTCGTTTCAAAAACGCCACTCTGGCATGCTAATCCTTGGGAGTATATGATGGAAATCCTAAATTTGGGGTTTAAAGTTATAGTGACTGCAGTTGCAGCTGAAGGCCTTGACAGTTCTTGGCTTGGACGTGAAATAGACTATAAGATGCTCACAGAATTAAAGGATTTGAATGAGAGGTATGGTGTACATTTAGCATTTGAGGGTGGTGAAGCCGAGACATTCGTCCTTGACGGGCCAATATTCAAAAAAAGGATAGAAATCCTTGAGTTTGAGAAGAAGTGGTTCAATGACAGTGGCATTTTAGAGATAAAAGATGCTATACTCGTGGATAAGGGCTAGTTTGATTGGGGTTCGTCTTCAATTTTGGGTGCTAGCCAGTCTATAACCTCTTTTAGGTTCTCTGATATGAGTTCTACTTTTATATCACCGAGAGGTGATATTTCCTCTTCTAATATGTTAACTTTTCCTATGAACGCAGCCTGCTTGTTGAGGTAGAATGTTGTTTTTAGGCCTATACGGTTTTCGTATAATATTTTTCTTGCTGTTGAGCGGATTCTCCTCTCCTCTAGTGATTCTCTGAGTTCTTCTAGGACTTCTATTCCACCTCCGCCTTGGATTAAGTTGTCTGTTTCTTTGATTTCTATCTTAGGGAATATGTTAAGCACGCTTTCTAGTACTTTCCTGGGGTTTTCTGTTGCGTTTATCCGGGTTTTGATTTTAACTTCACATTCCATTGGGGGTATTCCACCTTAACAGTTTCTTGTAATCTTCTTTAATAATTTTTTCGTGTTTTCTTTGAATTTCTGTAGTGGGCCTTCATTTATGATAATATAATCTGATGTTGCTATAACGTCTCCGAGGCCGAATCCTAGTTCTCTTTGGTCTCTTTCTACGAATTTTTTGTAGTTTTTTGTATCATCTTTTCTACCCCTTTTTCGGAGGCGTTTGAATCTTGTCCTTTGGGTTGAGAATATTGATATTACTTTGAATCCCTTGTAGTGTTTTTTGAATATTTCAACTTCATGGGGGCTTCTTATACCTTCTATTAGGATTTTCCCGTTTTTGATATTTTCTATTTTGGGGATGCATTTTTCCGCTATTATATATTCTCCATGTTCTTTTCTTAGGCGTACTGCTGTCTTGCCTGGGTCTTCGCCTCTTTTCTTCGCCTCTTCTCTTATGATGTCACCCATCCGTATTATATGGTAGCCCATCTCCTCTGCAATACTTGATACTACTCCTTTACCGGATCCTGGCATCCCAGCTAATCCTATGATTTTCATCTGGTCTCCCCTTAAAGTTTTCGCATCCTTTGAAGGTCTATTAAACGTAGCATATATTCCAAGTTCTTTTTATTGTTGAATCCTTCTAGGATCTTTTTTAGTTCATCCTTTTTGTAATCTTTTAATTTTTTCACGTATTTTATGAGGAGGGGGATGGCCCTTACTATGTTATCTGTGATGCTTATATCAGCCTTCTGGGATGTTCTTGATAGAGGGTTGAGATCCACGGTTATAATGGCTTTACCGGCTTTTTTAAGCACCTCTGCCCGGTCCCCATCCTCTAATGGTACTAGGACGACATCTGCAATGTATATGCCCCTTGGACTTGCTGTGGCCCTTGGACTCTTTATGCCTTTGAGATGTTTAAGTTTTTCGTCCTCTGTTCCGAGCACTTCTTCTGCACCGGCCTCTTTGAGTATTTTTTCTATGAGTTTAACCCTCTTGGGTGTTCTGTGGAAAAGGTTTATCTCTATTTTTGCATTTAATAGTCTTGCAAGTTCAACTATCTCCTCTGGGACAAGAGCAGCTGTATTACCATTCACTGACAGTACAGGATTCTTGGCCAGTAATAATAGTGCTGCGGCTGCTTTAATGGCCCGGGCTGCTGGTTTTCTCGTTTTTTCACCTATAAGATAATCGAAGGCTTCTCCTCTACCATGGGCTATGATACCAGCATCTGCGAGCACTCCTTTATGGTAGGCTTCTAGGATCTTTTCCCGCAACTTCAATGATTTATAACGTGGATGCCCCTTCTCAACCATATAAAAAATAGATCTTCAACCTTTACTATAAAATAATTACCCCCCCCATAATATAGGATTATTAGGGGGATGGACAGATCATTATCAGAGGTGATATTATTGGCAGAGGAGATCGAAATTAAAAAGAAGAAACCCAAGCATAGATGGGGAGTCTACCTTGGAGGCATATTCATACTCATCGGTACTCTCTGGCTCCTTGTCGCCTTGGGCATAGTACCTGTAGTCTACCTGCGCTTTTGGCCACAGGTCCTCTTGATAATCATTGGGATACTCATACTAATCAAATCAGTGGGGTAGATTAAAATGTTTGATTTGATGAAGCGTTTATCAGAAGCCAATGGCATATCAGGTTTCGAAGATGAGATAAGAGAGATAATGAAAGATGAACTAGAAGAGCGCGTAGATAATATAGAAGAGGACAACCTCGGAAACCTTATAATGGTCAAAGAAGGAGACCCTGAAGCTCCTAGTATAATGTTAGCAGCTCATATGGATGAGATAGGCCTCATGGTACGCTACATTGACAAGAAGGGTTTCATAAAATTTTCAAAGATTGGTGGGATAAACGATCAGATGCTCCTCAACCAACAAGTAGAAATCCATGGGAAAAAGGGTCCAGTAACAGGGGTTATAGGTTCAAAGCCACCCCATAGGATGAAACCAAAGGAGAGAAAAAAGGTTACAAGTTATGAGAAAATGTTCATAGACATAGGGGCGGCCTCGAGAGAAGATGCAGAAGAACTCGTAAGGGTGGGGGACCCTGTAACATTCAAAGCACCATTCAATGAACTCCCAAACAGACTATTCACTGGTAAAGCCCTTGACAATAGGATAGGCTGCCTCATACTAGTAGAGGTGCTAAAGGCTGCTGAAACCCGGGCAACAATATATGGTGTTGGCACAGTCCAAGAAGAGGTAGGCCTTAAAGGTGCGAGAACATCGGCATTTAAATTGAATCCTGACATGGCCTTGGCAGTTGATGTTACAATAGCAGGGGATCATCCTGGCATGGAAGAGGAGGATGCGCCGGCCAAGCTAGGTAAGGGGCCGGCGATAATCTTGACTGATGCGAGTGGTAAGGGTATAATAACCCATAAGAAGATCAGGGATTGGCTTCTTTCAACTGCAAGGGAGGAGAATATACCTGTGCAGTTGGAGGTGAGTGAGGGTGGTACGACAGACGCAACAGCGATACATTTGACTCGTGCGGGTATACCAGCTGGTGTTGTCTCAGTACCTACAAGGTATATTCACACACCAGTTGGTGTTGCGAGCATGGATGATATTAAAAATTGTGTTAGGCTCATCTTAAAGGCCCTTGAACGCCTATAGGCCCTTATTCGTATTTTACTTTTTCTATTATTTCAATCCCATTTTCACCTATCCTATAGGGTATGAAGTCGACTGGGGTTCTTGTACTACGCATTTTAACAATGTCCATGACCCTCTCTCTTCTCCCAGTGTAGGGGTTCTCCCTCTTTATGAGGTTTATAGCACCATAGACTGAGAATAATGCTATCTCATTAAATTCTCTGGCTGTTGCGCTATCAAGTATTATTAGACTCGTTATATTCCTTTCTTTCAATTTATATACGAAGAAATCGAATCTATTCCTGAACTCATAGGGTGTTAAATTGCCAGTGTGGCTTCCAAGATTGTCTATGATAAGCACTCTAGTATCTGGTGGAACCTCTTCTAGGAGTCTTTCAATGTCTTGATTAATCGACTCGATACCAATTTTTATCTCGGCTTCTGTAATTATGGCCCTTGTAGCGGCGAGGCTCATTATCTTCAGTCTACCATCTTCGATTAATGGTGCTATGTTCCAGCCAAAGGAATTACACTGGAAATTGAGGTCGGTTTCATCCTCTTCTGTTGTGATATAGACTGTCCTGAGACCATTCTCTGCACTTTTTATAGCGAATTGCAAGCTCATTATCGTTTTGCCAGAGCCAGCATCACCTGTTATGAGTATGCTACGGCCTACTGGGAATCCCCCCAATATCTCATCCAAGTCTTTTATACCTGTACTTATTCTCTGAAGTTTTTCAAGTTCTCCCAATTCAAGCGCCTCCCTATTTTTATATGTGGAATTCGAATTCCATTTTTTTCTTCTTGGATGTTTGTATTACATTACCTTTGAGTTTTGTCCATGTGAAACTTCTCATGAGTATTGTCCTGAACATGAGGGAAAAGATGGGATTTATATGGGTATTATCGCTCCAAGGGAATGTTACAAACTCTAATTTGTAATGGTCTTCCTCTTCTTTTGTTCTTGTTTTTATTCCAAGGTTTTTTAGGAATGATTCTAACCATGATATATAGGCTTTGAAGATTTTCTTGGCGTCTTCTATTTTCCCTGTTTTGATCTGGGATAGTAAACCCTTTCTTTTCATGTGTTCATTGAATGAGGGTTTGAGGTTTTTTTCGAATTTGTCCCCGAAATTTTTTATTATAATATTTCTTAGCTGTGGGGGAACTGTTGATGCGAATACTGGGATGGCTGATAGGAGGAAACCATATAATTCTCTTCTTGTTTTTTCCCTGATCAACTTTAATCTTCTTTTATTGGCTTCCATTTTTGCTGTTATATCATGTCCTATGATTTGTATAAAATTTTCCCCATTATTTTTTATTGTGGAAGCATATAATTCAAGGTAGTGTTCTTTCCCATCCTTGTCTTTTATTTTTACTTGTACTGGATTATCTAGACGGTCTTTGAATGGTTTTATAAGTTTGTTTATGAACTTCTTGAATTCTCCCCCGGTGATAATACCTATTTCTTCGAGGATCTTCACATGCCTCTTATAACATTCTTTCCTGGGGAACCCTGTAATCCTTTCAAAGGCATTATTGAGGAACATTATCCTTTCAGCCTTGTCCAAGAGTATGATCGGATCTGGGGAAGATTCTGCCAATTTACGGTACCTTTTCTCGCTCATCTTGAGTTTTGAATCCATCATATGCTTGTAGATGGCCACTTCAATTACACTGTGTAGTTCCCGGTCCTCGAAGGGTTTTATAATGTAACCGAATGGTTCTGTCAGTTTTGCCCTTTCAAGGGTTTCTTTATCAGAATGGGCTGTGAGATACACTACAGGAATATCATACTCCCTTTTTATTATCTCCGCTGCTTCTATACCATCCATCTCCCCTTTTAGCACTATGTCCATGAGGACAATGTCTGGTTTCTTCTCCCTTGTAAGTTTCAGGGCTTCCTCCCCTGAACTTGCTATACCTACAACCTTATAGCCTAGTAATTCTGCTCTATGTTTAATGTCAAGGGCTACTATGCTCTCATCCTCAACCACTAACAATTTTATGGCCAAGTCCTCCCCTCCTGGGTTAATTTGAATATTTTCACTGGAAGGTTACCATAGACTATTGGGGTTTCAGTCCATTTGTAATCTAGTTTTGTAGCTGTACTTTTTAGGATTTTTTCTTGCGGTGTTAGGAGTGTTATACTCCCATTTTCTGTGAGTATGTTCTTCGCGGTTCTGAGGAGGTTATGGTAGAGTTTTTTAATAATAGATTTTCTCCCGACTCTGATACCATATGGTGGATTTGTAACGATAAGATCAGCCTCTTGGACATACTTGTCTAGGTGTTCTGCGTCACCTTGTATGACTTTGATGAAATCTATTCCAAGTCTTGATAGTGTCTCCTGGCAGCCTTTAACGTGTTTTCTGAACTTTTCAATGCCTATAATTTTAAGTTTATGGTTGAATGTGAGTTTTCCACCCTCCCTGATGCGGCCTGGGGGGATGTTGCTTCCCATGAGGGCTGCTTCGACTAGTATCGTCCCACTGCCGCACATGGGATCTACTAGTATCTTCTCCGGCCTCCAATTGGAGATTCTGAGGAGTGCGGCTGCTATTGTCGGGTTGAGTGGTGCTGGGTGTTGGTATACCCGGTAGCCCCTCCTATGAAGGCCCTTGTCCCCAGTGGTGTCAACGCCTACTAGTAGAAGGTCGTGGATTAGTTCAACCCTAATTATATTATCAGGGGAGTCTAGGTTTACTTTGAGGCGTTTTTTCCTGGAAGATTGGTAGCTTTTTATGATAGCGTCACCAGCTACCCTTGCAATGTCCATAGAATTGAAATCGTGGACGCCCACCCTCTTCGATCTTACAGCGAAACTTTCACTTGGCCTTATAAATGAGAAATCAATGTCTTTAACTTCCTTGTAGATATCTTCAAGTTGTGTGATCTTCGCGGATTTGAGTAGTACTATGATTCTTTCACAAGTGCGTGCATGGTAATTTAACTTTTTGATTAACCTTTCATCGCACTTAAAATAGACTCTACCATTGCCATATTTTTCTATTTTACCCCCGAGTTCTTGGATTTCCTCTGCTGTTATCCTTTCTAATCCCTTGTGTGTCGTGGCGTATACTTCCATATTCTTTTTCTAGTCTCCTGACTTGAGGAAGATGTAGATAATATATGCTATTATGAGGATCACTATAACTGGCAGCAACCATATGAGGACATAGAATGCTATAATTGCAAGTATTACTGCTACTATCAAATATATAATATCTCGCAGTCTCATAATAACTTATGTGGGAATTCATATAATTTAATAGTTTCCCCCTCCAATGGGAGTGTGAGTATGATATTCATTGTGAATAACCATGGACAATATAATCATAGGATCTATAGGACGCTACGATACCTTAATATACCCGCGAAGATGATACCTAATAATATCCCAGTTGACGTCCTCCTAGAGCATGAACCCACAGGGATTATAATAGGTGGGGGACCTTCATTAGAGGAGGCTGGCAATTCCATAGAGTATATAATGAAGATCAGGGTGCCCATACTCGGCATATGCCTCGGACATCAACTCATGGCCTTGGCATTCAATGGTAGTGTTGGTAGTGCGGAAGCCGAGGAGTATGCCCAGATAGAAATAGAAATACTAGACGAGGATGACATATTCAAGGGCCTCGGACCCTATATGAGTGTATGGGCTTCTCACAAGGACGAGGTGAAGGTTTTACCAGAGGACTTTAAGGTCCTTGCAAGGTCAAGTATATGTGAGATAGAAGCCATGAAACATGTTAAAAGGCCACTTTATGGTGTGCAGTTTCATCCTGAAGTCTATCACACACCAGAGGGTCCTAGGATATTCGAAAACTTTTATAAAGTATGCGAGGGCGTGGAATAATGTTCGAACCATCAGATTTCATAAAAAGGGCAGTGGAGGATATAAGAGAGCGTGTAGGTGACGGTAAGGCTATAATAGCACTCTCTGGGGGTGTTGACAGTTCAGTCGCGTCAGTACTCGCCAGTAAAGCTATAGGGGATAGGCTAGTAGCAGTATTTGTGGATCATGGCCTCCTGAGAGAGGGTGAAGTAGATTATGTTAAAGAGACCTTTAGCAGCCGCCTTAACCTACGTTTCATCGACGCATCAGAAAGATTCTTAGAAGAGCTCAGAGGAGTTACCGACCCCGAAGAAAAGCGCAGGATAATCGGGAGAGTGTTCATAGAAGTCTTTGAAGAGGTTGCGGAGGAAATAGGCGCGGAGTACCTTGTCCAGGGGACGATAGCCCCTGATTGGATTGAAAGTGAGGGGAAGATCAAATCACACCATAACGTGACCCTACCACATGGCCTGGTCCTGAAGATAGTTGAACCCTTAAGGGAACTCTACAAGGATGAAGTCCGTATTCTCGCCAGAGAACTTGGCCTGCCTGATAAGATAATCAAGAGGCAACCATTCCCCGGCCCGGGCCTTGCAGTTAGGATAATAGGTGAGATAACCCCTGAAAAGATTAGGATATGTAGAAAGGCTAATGCTATAGTGGAGGAGGAGGTAATAGGCGCGGGATTAGATGAGAGGCTCTGGCAATACTTCGCGGTACTCACTGATACAATGGCCACAGGCGTGAAAGGTGATATGAGAGACTTTGGCTATCTTGTAGTTTTAAGGATGGTGGAATCAATAGACGCCATGACAGCAAGGGTACCAGAATTACCATGGGACCTAATAAGGAGGATATCTAAACGCATAACCTCTGAAATACCCGAGGTGACACATGTAGCCCTTTCAGTGAGTGATAAGCCTCCAAGCACCATAGAATTTGCATAATAATAACTCTCATCTTTTTATTATCATAATTATTATATTTGTGATAGTAGCATATGATAATCAATGATGAAGTTTAGCACCCCACTGCCAGGAGACGCAGAATCCCTCAAACAGATCATAAAAGAATTGAAAGGGAGCATAGACGAAGTTTACATGGCAGGCCCATCCGAGTACATGGGCAGCGGCCGGGCAACACTACATTCACCCCTACTAGAGGATATTGGAAGACAAGCATCCTATGCACACCGACACAACATCAAATTCAAACTCATATTAAACTCTTCATGCTTGTCAGGGCAACACCTAACCTCCAATGGTTCTAACATATTCAGAAAGTACCTAGAAGAATTAGAGACCCTAAACGTGGACATGGTCATAGTCTCAGACCCTTACTTGGTGGAGATGATATCAAAGGAACTACAGGGTCTGAAAGTTGGGGTATCATGCATAGCCCATGTGGATTCACCCCAAAGGGCCAAATTCTTCGAAGATTTAGGAGCGGATGAGATAACAGTTGACACGAACATAAACAGACACTTCAACTTATTGGAGGCTATAAGAGAAGCTACAGATTGTAAACTCAAAGTCATAGCCAATGAAGCATGCCTCTACAAGTGCCCGTTCCGTTACTCACACTTTAACTTATTCTCACATATTACTGCTTCACCCCAAATAGCCATCATGGGAGACTATTATTTCGAAAAGTGTATTTCACTACGGGTTAGAGAACCCACCCTCATAATAAGATCCCCGTGGATAAGACCAGAGGATATCCCTGAATATGAGAAGATAGGCATTGACATGATAAAAATTTCCGGCCGGGCAAACACCACACAATGGATAATAGACACCATGAAAAGTTACACCAAAGGACATCACAAGGGCAACCTCCTAGAATTGTTGGATTGCCCAAACGAGTTAAGAGACCACTTCTACATACCGAACGAGAAACTCGAGGGCGCCATAAAACAATGGAAAACTTGCAAGAAATCATGCCATAAATGTAATTTCTGTGAAAACCTCGCCAAGGAATTAATCCTTAGGAGAAGGGATTTATAATGAACAAAACCTTGAAAGAGTTGTCCTATGCACGAGATAGGATAGAGGACACACTCCAGGATCTGAGTGGGAGGACAATATTTGTCCCCGAGGTTAAAATATTTAACATGGCATGCGGCTGCAGAGGATTGCTCGCAGACCTCAGAGGCCTTGAAACAGAAGAAGCAGAAGTCTTCCACAAAAAAATAACAAGAACCTTAAAGGATATCCTAGGAAAGTTGGGCCTTAAGGTGGACATGATATATGCGAGAAACTTCCCAGGAACCTATATGGTCGTTGGCATAACCGCCAGAAGATTCTGTGGAAGATGCAAAAGAGAACTTGGGAGTATAACTTCACGCCCAGACATAATAGTACTCAAAGGTTAAAACCTCAATGTTTAGAGGAGCCTTGAGACTATTGATGCAACCTCCTCAAGTAGGCTCTTGTCAAGTTCGTCAAAGGCAGCTGGCCTGTTACTGTCAACATCAAGAACTCCAAGGATCCTATCATCCTTTTTTATAGGGACAGCTATCTCAGATTTAACACTCTCATTACACTGAAGATAATCATCATCTGATAGGACATCATCAATGATAGATGCCCTACCAGTCCTCGCAACTCTCCCACACACTCCCCTATTTAATGGTATCCTGATATGTGGCGTGGCAGGACCCCTATATGGGCCTAATATGAGTTCCTCACCCTCTAGAATGTATATTCCAACCCAGTCAAAGTATGGTATATTTGAAAGTAATTCTATTATTTCATCGATGGATAAAGCATCTTTAAGTTTCTTCCGCAACCTTCCTATTATAACCTCTTTAGTGGATTTCATACGATGATTATATTAGGATAAAGTTTCTATAAAATTTTTCTAATGATAAAATCAAAGTATCTATACCTTGAAAAGCTTACAAAGAACATTAAACTGAGATCATCAAATTTTGAGAAGGAAATGGAAGGATCCACACCCCCATCAGTTTTTATTGGAAGTTATAATTATCCAAAGGTCTATGCAGGACCCCTTGTAACATCCCATGGGGGTGATGTTCATCTCATGGATCTGCCAGAGGAATGGATACCAAAGGGTAAAACTCTCCAGGATATCATAGGATATCGCCTCAACCTCGTAAGGGGGAAGCAGAGAGTCCATGTTAAAGACTTTGATGACAGATTGGTGGAAAAACTTCAAGAGATAACACTTGCCAAATCCCCTGTTGATAGTGAAGTGCTATTCTCACATAAACCGCGGGGAATACAATTTTTCGGTGATGAAAATCCACCACATGGGCCTAGCGCCCCACTAGAATACTTCGAAGCCGATAATGTGAGATGGGATCGGCATCTTGAAAGTGCCTATTATGATACCGACCTTAGAGCAGCTGATGCAATCTATGAGCTATATAGGACGGGGGTACCATTCTCTTCCATCCAGAAGAGCCTGTCAGTGGGGGCTCTCGGTGTTGAAAGTAGGCGCAAGCTCGTACCCACCCGTTGGTCCATAACAGCCTGTGACAGCATACTAGCAGACAGACTCCTCAGGAGGATCCAAACTTATGATATTATCGATTCCTACCGAGTGCATGAGTTTGAAAGTTTTAAAAACAAGTATATTATAATATTAACACCTACAAGATGGCGGTATGAGTGGATAGAAGTTTTCTTAGGCGTCCTAGGATCGGAAAAGCTTATATTCTCTGATCATGAAATTGGAGATTCGAAAAGGGAATATTCTAGGGTTGGGGGCTGTTATTACAGTTCGAAGATGGCTGTGCTTGACGCCCTTGACCGTGAAGAAAAACAGGCTGGTGCAATAGTATTAAGGGAAGCATACAAAGGTTACATCCCACTGGGAGTGTTCAACGTACGCGAGAACGTGAAAAACGCCATGAAACAGGCCCCCATGGAATTTAACACCCTTAAGGGCGTGTTAAAGTACGTTGGGGGGCGTTTAAAATTCGAACTCGGCGAGTATATAAGGGAAAGCCGCCTCCTCAAGGAAGCTGATAGGCAGGCAAGCCTCGACGAATTCACAAAAGGAGGTATAAAGACTATTGGACCTTAAATTTAGAAGAACATCAAAGGCTGCGAGAAGAGCTCTATGCAGAGTCGCGATGGAACCATCCAAAGCAGACAAGATCCTAAAAGAAGTTGAAAATAGAATATCTGAACTGACCGGCCATAATATTGTTAAAATAGTGAACAGTGGGAACGCCGCCTTATTAGCCGTTATGAGCAATCTACCATCACCCTTCCTCATACCAGATGAAGGTGGTTGGAGAGGCTTCAAACAAATCCCCAAGTTCCTCGGTAAAAAAACGATAACATTAAAAACTAGACTTGGCATAATAGAACCAGGAGAACTCGAAGACACAATCAGGGAAAATAGGCCTTCAGCACTCTTTTTAACAAGTTTTGCCGGTTATACGGCTGAACAGCCGGTGAAAGAAATTTATGATATCTGCTCTGAGAATGGTGTGGTTCTCGTCGAAGACGCTTCAGGAAGCATAGGTGACCCCCTCGGCCGTTTATGTAATAGTGAATATAATGATGTTATAATAGCATCAACAGGATCTCCTAAGATAGTTAATGCTGGTGGTGGAGGCTTCATAGCAACCTCTAACCGGGGAATATTCAAGGATAGTGTAATTTTGAGGATTTTGAAAGTTGACCCTTATCTACCAGCAGCAATAAACGAGGAACTTAAAAAGGCACCTCAAACACTTAAAAAACTCCTTGAAGCCACAGAATACCTTAAAAGTAGGCTAGAAAGGGTATATCATCCAAAAAGAAGGGGGGTGAACATAATAATACCCACAGAGGATCCTGTTGGGGATGCTAGAAGACTCCGTAAAATTATAAAAGTGGATGGTGGGAATATTCTAACTGTCTGCCCCAATTATGATCGTTTGAAGAAGAAGGCCCTGGCAGTGGAAATAAAAAATTTAGAGGTTGAATCCATCACAAAGGATAATCTTGATGATCTGATAGGCTGTATAGAGTCTATGATTCGAGGATGAGGAGGGTTGTGCGCTCCATAAGAGCACCTGTAACACCTACAAGTTCTATTTCATTCTCTGTAAGATTATAAAGTTTTTTAAGGTAGCTTTCGTCTGGTCTGAGGACGCTGTCGTCTCTTTTGAACATCCTTGATAATGTATCTAATTTATCAGAGTCTATGAGGACTGCGCATATCTCCATTGGCCCCTCCTTGAGGCCCACCATCTTGAGGGCTTTGCTTATTTGTCTTGTGGCCGCTGTCCTTAAGCATATTTCCAAGCCTAAGTCATTTGCTATGTTCTCTCCCCTCTCGAACGCCTTGATTGCATGTGTTGTGGCATGTAACACGTGCTCTTTACCAGCCACTGCCCTGGCATCCATTAATTGTACTATACCATCACCTTCCAGGATATTTAGCGTTTCATTTATATCCTTTATTTCGCCTTTAAATCCTAGAATTTTTATTTTCATGTTTTCTTCTTTTTTTCGTTTGCTAGTAGTCGATTAACTCCACTTATAAATGCTTCTACACTGGCCATTATAATGTCTGGTTGTGTGCTTCTTGCACTTATGATTTTGTCCTTGTATCTGAGCTTTATTATCACGTCGATGAGGGCGTCGGTACCTCCTGTTATAGCATCTACGTGGTATTCCTCCAATTTTATATCCGCGAAATCCTCTAAACTCTTCTTTATGGCTACTATGGCAGCGTCAACAGGTCCCACGCCCACACCAGCCTCTAGGATCTCTTTTTCATTTATTCTTAGTTTTACTGATGCTGTTGGCGTCAATTTATTGCCTGATACTACTGTAACCTCTTCAAGGTTCACCATTTTATCCTCAACTATGCCTAGCACATCTTCTGCTATTGCCTGGAGGTCCACATCTGTTACACACTTGCCCATGTCACCCAGGTTTTTAACCCTCTCAAATATTTGTTTGAACTGTTTTTCATCAACTTTAAAATCGAATTCTTCTAACTTTTCTTTCAATGCGCTGCTCCCGATATGCTTGCCCATTACAAATCTTCTCTTACGACCCACAAGCTCGGGTGTTATGGGCTCATATGTTTCAGCTTTTTTGAGGATACCATCTACGTGTATGCCTGATTCGTGGGCGAATGCATTTTCACCGACAATGGCCTTGTTGGGTTGGATGTATACTCCTGTGAGTCTCGCCACCATCTTGGAGGTTTCATATAACATTTTTGTATTAATGTTGGTTTTAACATCATAGAGTGAATAAAGGGCTACTACGATTTCTTCGAGGGCTGCGTTACCTGCTCTTTCACCTATACCATTTATGGTTGCGTGCACTTCACTTGCACCAGCCCTTAGGCCCATAAGTGAATTTGCGACCGCGAGTCCGAAGTCGTTGTGGCAATGCACGCTTAGCGGTGCTTTGAGCTTTGAAAGTTCGCCATAGAATTCGTAGGCTCTTTCGGGTGTTAGGATTCCTACAGTGTCGCATGCGCAGATTCTATCGGCCCCTGCACTTATACTCTCCTCTAGTATTTCTTTTAGAAATTGCATGTTACTTCTCGTGGCGTCCTCGGCTGAAAATTCTACAATTAATCCATGGTCTTTAGCATATTCTATGGAGTCTATTGCCTTCTCTTTTACCTCGCCTGGGGGTTTTTGGAGTTTATCTTTAATGTGTAGTTCGGAGGTTGGGACTACTAGGTGTATGCTGTCAACATCACATTTTAGTGCCTCGTCAATATCTACTTGTAGGGCGCGTGCAAAACTACATATTTCAGCGTTTAATCCCTCTTTCACAATCTTTTTAAGGGCTTCTCTTTCGCCTTCGGATGTTATGGCTGATCCTGCTTCGATGATGTCCACACCGAGATCGTCTAATCTTAATGCTATTCTAAGTTTCTCTTCTGGTGTTAATGAAACTCCCGGTGTCTGTTCACCGTCTCTAAGTGTTGTATCTAATATTTTCACTTGCAATGATGTGAACCCCCAGAATCTTTTTCTAGTGTATATATTAGCCTAGTAAGGCTTTTATGCATTCTTATAGCATGTTTTTCTTTTATTTTGAATTCATCTGTTATATTTTCTAGTTGAAGGTAATGTGGTGTTGCTATGCATATTCTGCCATCTTCTTGTAGGTTGTATTTTGCTGTTTTTAGGAATTCCTTATAAAGTTTTTCTTGTTTTTCTCCCCGGGTGGAGGCGGATATCCCATAGGGTGGGTCAGTTACAATGGCCTTCACAGGTTTTTCAAGTTTAAGACTTCTGGCATCGGCCATTATAAGCTCATAATCTCTTATACCATAATATTTAAGGTTTTTTTCAGTCCCTTTAATCATTTTAGGGTCTATATCAGCTCCTATAATCTTTGCACCTACTATGCCCGCTTCTATGAGTATGCCCCCTGTTCCACAGAAGGGGTCGAGTAGTCTTTCCCCTTTTCGGACACCTGAAAGGTTGACCATGCATCTGGCAAGTTTTGGACTCATGGACCCTGGATAAAAGAATGGTCTTTTATGGGGCTTTGCAACGTTGAAGTGTTTCTTGTCGATTTTATAAAGTCTTTTTGTGATAAATATTTTATCCTTTTCTATCATCAGGCGGATTAGTGTTTTTGGGCTTTCTAGGTTTACTTGTAAGTGAGGGTGGCTCTTTTTTATAATTGTGCCTGTCCTTTTTTCTATTATTGGCGAATCTGTGGTTGTTTTTTCTATTTTCTTTGCTCTGACTGCGAAGTTGTCCTCTATTATTTTTTCCCATGGTATGGATCTTATTTTCTCCTCAAATTTTCTGGGTGTGGTCTTAGATATGACCTGGGATATTTCATGGGTATAGGCTAGCCTAGATAGGTTGGGGATTTTATCTGTTTGGATTTCTAGGATCATTAGTTTGTCTCTGTGATATTTTATCTTGTATTTTGTATTTTCTGCTTCTAGTAGGCTCTTGACTTCACTTGGAGGTAGTGTTTTGTGTTCTCCTGATAGTATCAAGGCTATTTCCATATTTTTGTCACCTTTTTCCAGATGAAGGATGGTATTATTGATGTTAGGAGGCCTCTCTTTAGGAATTCTTGTATTAGTGGTGTTTGATTGTCCATGTCCCCATATTCTATTATGATGTCCTTGAGGTTTTTTTCTTTTATTTTTAGGATTATATTGTCTAGTTCATCGTTTTCTAGGAGTTTAAAGGTTTTCTGTATTCTGAGCTGATTTTTGATTTCTTTGTCGTGGATTTCATGGTATTTTTCATGGTATTTTTTGAGTATATTATAATCATCATGGTTTATGGCCTCTTCTATTGTTTCAGCTGCTATTTTAGCCGCTTTGAAGCCTAGTATTAGGCCCCCGCCTGTTGTTGGTTTTACTTGGGCTGCTGAATCCCCTATAAAGATGCATCTGCCTTTGTATAGTTTTCTATTGGGGTCTGGTGCTGGTATGTTACCATAGTATCTTTTAAGTATATTGAAGTGGGGTGAAAAACTTTTTATAAACTTGACCAGGAAATCCCAGGATTTTCTAGATTCTGAGAAGAAGCCTATCCTCGCCCTTGTCTCTGATAGGGGTATCCTCCAGAGGAAACCTGGACTAATATTTGCGTCGATTTTCAAATCGAGGAATTCTGGATCCATTGTAGTATCCTGGAATTCTACGAGATATTGTTTCGCCTTGAATCCTCTCTGTCCAGGTTTGAAGCCCATTGCATCGACGATTATGGGAGCTGAAAGTATATCATGCCCCTTTATTGTTACCTTGCCCTGATTATAGTCGACTTTTGTCACTTTACTGTTTTTTAAAAGTTCAACCCCATTGGAGACAGCTTCTTCTGCTAGGTATTGGTCGTAGGATATCCTGTCAATTACATAAGCTTCCACATCATCCTTGGAGATTTTTAGAGTATGATTTGATGGTGAATGTATAATCGCTCCTTTTATCCTGTTTATTATAAACTCATCTGGTAGTATGTTAACCTCTTTTATCCTCCAAGATACTAAACCTGCACATTGGAGTGGTAAGCCTATTATACTTTTCTTCTCAACCAATCCAACCTTAAGGTCCCTTTCTGCTAGAAGTCTTGCGAGTGTGGACCCGATTGGACCGGCTCCTAGGACTAAAACATCATAATCCCACATTTATATCCTCCAACGGCTCAATAGAAGAAACTATTTTAATCTTTTGAATTTATTTGAATGCCTTTTGAGCACCGACTCTTCCCTTGGAGCCTTATCATCTCTCGAAACCTTTGACATCTCATAATCTCCTGAAATTAACTGATTTATTAACTTGTCTATCCTCTGTGGGTTAGGGGCGTTTTCCAAGATTATAGGGGTGTGTTCATGGCCCCCGAATATTTGAATATCCCCAGCGGATACTAAACGCTCTAATAGACTCTGGGAGAATACTACATCCACTATCTTATCATAGTATATGTAGGACATTTCCTTGTGTATAAGGCCCTTTTCTATGATTACTCGCTGGTCAGTTAAAATATACTTTGTAAACCTCCAGGATATGAGATCTATTATTGACTTTATGATCAATGCTAATATAATGATTAGGAATATCCATGTTACTATCTGGGCAAGCGGCAGCCTAACAGCAGATGCTATGGAATATTCGAGTTTTGCAGCGGCCTCCATGGCAAATGGTAGGATATAGAATAATATCACAACTACTATAAGTTTAGGATTATAGAACTTGAATAAAGGAATAGGCGAGGATGAGTACTATAGATTATCCTTTCACCAGATTTCATGATAAATCACCAAATTATTAAATAATTAGAGATTATTATAATATTTTGATGAAGGAGAATATAAGGATTAAGGAGACTAGGATAAAACTAACCACTGACATAAAGGATCATGGTCTCATTGGTTTCATATTAAAGGAGAGATTTCTCCTTGAAGATTATATAAGGCGTAGACCCTATTTTCTCACATCCCTTGAACCATTATCAGCTGATGAAGGGCCCCTCATAGTTAGGATGATGTTGAAAGCAGGCCTGATTGGGGGGGTGGGGCCTATGGCTGCGGTTGCAGGGACAATCTCTGAATTATCACTTTATCATCTTATGGATAAAGGTTCTAAGTATAGTATAATCGATAATGGTGGGGATATAGCCATCATAAATGATAGGAAGGTTAACATTGGATTATATGCTGGTGATTCGCCCCTTTCTGGGGAGATAGGATTCCAGTTGAAAGCTAGTCGAAAACCCAAGGGCGTGTGCACATCCTCAGGTACCATCGGACATTCTATAAGCTTTGGCAGGGCCGATGCAGTGACGGTGTTCGCTCCTAGGGCCAGTGTGGCTGATGCACTTGCAACATCAATCGCCAACGCAGCTAATGGCGATAGAGACTATGAGGCTGTGGAAAATGCCCTAGAGAAAGCTGAAAGTTTCAGGGATTATTTCCAAGGGGTTCTAGTAGTTGTGGGGGAAAATGCTGGTATAATAGGGAAAATACCAAAATTGGTGAAAACAGATAAAAAAGTGACAATAGGAGAGTTATGGGATGTTTAGCCTCAGATCGCCCATCATTCATCACCTATTCAGAGCTCATAGGGTTCATCATAGGCTAAACATCTGCTTTTAGCCGAACATTACCCCTGCTTCTCTTCTGAAGTCCTCCTCTTTTTCGATTCCAGTTATCTTGTCCACAGCATTTAAGAAGTCGTTCATTGTAACTTCTTCCCTCTCTTCTCTGATTGCGAACATACCAGCTTCTGTGCATATTGCCTTTAGGTCGGCGCCTGATGCCCCATCTGTCATCCTTGCGATGAGGTTTATGTCAACATCATCTGCTAGTGACATGTTAGCAGTGTGAATCTTAAGGATTTCCTTGCGTCCTTCCTCGTTTGGTAATGGAACCTCTATGAACCTGTCAAATCTTCCAGGCCTTAGCAGGGCAGGGTCTAGGATGTCTGGCCTGTTCGTTGCAGCGACTATACCCACATCACCCCTTGATTCGAAACCGTCAAGCTCTGCTAATAATTGCATTAGGGTTCTTTGAACTTCCCTGTCCCCACTTGTTGAACTTTTAAGCCTTTTCGCTGCGACAGCATCGATTTCGTCAATGAATATTATACTTGGGGATTTTTCCTTGGCTAATTCGAAGACCCCCCGGACTATCCTTGCACCTTCACCAATGTATTTTCGGACGAACTCTGATGCAACAATCTTTATGAATGTTGCATGCGTTTCATGGGCAACAGCCTTTGCAAGGAGGGTCTTACCAGTTCCTGGGGGACCATAGAGTAGAACACCCTTTGGGGGTTCAATACCTATCTTTTCGAAGAGTTCTGGTTTGCTCAATGGTAATTCCACTGTTTCCCTGACTTCTCTTATCTGTTCTGCTAGGCCTCCTATCTGTTCGTATGTTACGTCTGGTCTTTCTTCAACTTCCATGCCTGTGACTATTGGGTCTTTCTCTGATGGTAACACGTCAACTATGCTGAATGTTTGCTGGTTTAGGGCCACTCTTGCCCCTGGTTCTAATAGTTTCTTGTCTATAAACTTTGAGTAGGTTATAACGAAATGAGGACCAGTACTACTCTTCACAGCCACTCTATGATCATCTAGAACCTCGGTGACCGTGGCTATAACTAGTGGAGGTGTTCTGAACCTTTCTATCTCTCCTCTGAGAGATTTAACCTCCCTGTCTAATCTTAGTTTTTCATTTTCGATTAGGAGTTTATCCTTTTCGAGTTTTTTAATCTTCCATGTTAGCTTCCTCTTTATCTTGGCATTTTCCTCTTTAAGGGTTCTTATCTCCTTTTTTAGTTCTTCAATTTTTTTAAAAAGGTAGAGTGGATTATTTTCCATGATTCTAGAACACTCCTATCCAAATTTTTTTTAGCACCAATTAGACTCCCCCCATATTCTCTGGGGGGTTCCCATTGAAAAATTATAATATTATTCCCATCTCATGTGGGTTTATTTTCTCCATGGGCTTTCAGGACCGTCCCAAGTCCCACACTCCTATCTTTGATGGAAAATCATTCTGCGAGCAGTTATTACAGCCTCCTCCCACAATTTTCCTCTTTATATGATTATAATTATTTTTATAAAAAGTATATAAAGTTTTTCTCCATTACATAAAAGAGAGATCCAAATATGGAAGAGTATAAAATAAATTTATATCTGATCTAATATTATATTTGAGGAGATTTTCTATGAGATGCGAGATTTGCGGTAGGAAGATCCGGGGCAAGCCTATCAGGGTGAAAATCGAAGGTTCGGTAATGGATGTGTGCACTGATTGTTCAAAGTTTGGTAAGGTGCAAAGACAACCAAAAAAGCCCAAGAGGACTCCTAGAAAGAGAATCACCCGGCCCATGGAACCAGTATATGAGGTTCTTGAGGGCTATAATAGGATTATAAGGGAGGCAAGGGAGAAGAGAGGCTGGTCAAGGGAAGATCTTGCCAAGAAAATGAATGAGAAAGTGTCCGTGATTCATCGGATAGAAGCTGGTAGGATGGAACCAGATATAAAACTTGCGAAAAAGTTTGAGAAAACCCTTAATATTAAGATATTGGAAAAATTCGAGGAGGAAGAGATTCCAGAAGCTAGTAGAGGATCACTCAGGGGAGCTACTATCGGTGATATAGCTAGGATAAAGAAACGTTAAACTTCTCTTTTATGGGAATAATATCCCCTGAATATGGGGGCTTCCCTTATAAGCTCTCTTAAAAGTCTATTCTCAGGGTATTCCTTGCTTACAATTATCACATGGGCTGGTGGGTGTATCTCCTTTATCCTCAGTATGGAAGTTGTATCATCCTCCTCAACATTAACCGCAACAGCAACCGAAGACTTCCTTTTCACCTCCCCTCCAAGAATTGACGATACTATTTCATCAGCCATTTTATTATCTACTAGGCGCGGATTACCTTTCATTTTTAAATTAGCGTGCCTTTCAATATCTGCTAACGCATTAAGCAATTTTTTCCTACTATCAGCCCTTAAGAGTATTAAAGCCATCTCATCAACTTTCCACTATCTTCTAAATGAAGTTATAAGGGTGCTCCTGAACAATAGGAGGATTAAAAGAACGCATCCAAGTGCTGTTTGTATATCCCCCAATATTTCAAAAAAGCCAGAACCTAGGGGGAGCTCCATTGGCGGTGATGTTCTATGATCCGGTAGGGGAGTATAATAAACTCCCACAGCCTTTGAACCAGGCTTCACATTTATATCCTTTGGTTCCACATAATTAACACCTATGATAAGACCATTATCTATAGCATCATTTATGGCCTTGGCTATGGCCTCCTCACTATAACCTTTCTCCCTAACTGTAGCCTTAACTATCTCCTGTGTTGTCTGTATAACCCCAGGTTCATCACTACCATATACTGAAACAGAAATGGAACCTTCTGTGACTGTTATAGCATCCCGCAAGGCATCATAGGCATATATTGTCTTAAGGGGTGTTCCATCCAATGGGCAAACTTGATAATTCTCTGCAGTAGGATAACCCGCGCTCCAACCACAATGTGGACAAACCTTTGCATAGGGTTGATCCATAGGATAACCTGTCTCATTCAAATTAGCTGGTGTGAACATGTCACCTGTGGACACTCCAGATGCTACGTTAACAGCACCACCACCATACCTTTCACCAGCATTCGTTGCAACATCCTTAAAGACCTCAGAGACTATCACTGTAGCAGGATACCCATCACGTATCATCTTACCAATTTTTATAGCCACATCTTTTCTGACAGCCGCGGCCGTACCATACTTCGGATTACCATGAGTGTTCCTAAGATGGATTATACCACCCTTTTTTCCTGGTGGCAAGACAGCTAACCCACCAGAATATGGTGTTACTTTGATTGTGCCATCATCTTCTACAATGACAACATAAGCGTCGAAGGATCCTCCAACAGCCGCCCCTTTACCAACACCCCCGCACATTATCCTTATACCAGGGTAATTGCTCGCGGCCGAAGCAGCCTCTTCAGCGGTTCCACCATTCTTAAGGATATTTATGGCGTCTACGATTGCCATGAGACGGGGAATGGCCTCGCCTTCACCACCGGAAAGGATTGTGAAATGATTTTCCTTGGATAATATGAAGGTTGATTGGAACATGTTCTGTGCAAAGGACATACTACCCCCTGCAAATCCATTAGGATCTTTTCCACTGGGGTCTGTGACTACTATAACATTTAGGGTTGCTGCTGAACTCCCCATTAGGATATTAAAGATTAGGAATATCCCAAGAAATTTGAGAATTTTCCCCTTCATTTTACTTCCACCACTGAAAAGTCTTCGATAACATTCACGGTTACTATACCCGTCTTTTTATCCACTTTAACATCAGCGGCTACAATAGGGGTGAGGCTAGTCCCTGGAATTGTTGATAATTTAGCGAATTTCTCGGCATTTGATATGGCCTCGTCTAATGGTATGGTCCTCTTTGATGTTACTAGCATATCACCTCTAATATAACTTCCTTGTCTGAAACCAGCAGCTGCAATATTCGCTCTTATGGATTCTATGGGTACTATGTCATTTCCTTTGACTATGATTCCTGAGATAGGCACACCTTCTGGTTCGGCTGTTGATGATGCATATGAAATGTATGTCATTAACCTGCCTGAAACGATAAGGATATATGCTACTAATAATATGAGTAGAGTATCCCTTCTGACTTGTATTAACATTGTTCCATCACTCTCACTCCTTTTTTCAAGATTTTTTCAAGTAATGTTGTTGCAGGGTCCATACCCTGGGCGCCTATCAGTAATATTATATCATCCTTTGAAGCTTTATTTAATGCTTCCGTAAGTGCATCTTCAAGTTTTCTATGATGTGTATATTTTATCCCATGTTCCTTGAGGACTCTAAGGAATGCTCGTCTTTCATGATCTTTCACAATGTTGAGATCGTCTACCACATCACAACTATCAGTAACTATGAGCTTATAATCTATATCTTTTATTGTTTTTGCAAGGGCCCTTGCATTTGCGATGTTAATCTCCTTTCCACGGGAGCCTCTTATGGCACATACTATCCATAATCTCCCATCCATGGCAGCTGCACTTTCTATTGTTGCTTTTATCCCATCAGGGTTATGGGCGAAATCGTCAATGATAAGAGGATCCTCATGTATAATCGAAAACCTCCTATCTAATGGCTTATATGATGATACTCCAGCTTTTATATCCTCTAATGGTAATTTAAGTGAGATGCACGCCGCTATAGCCGCGAGGGTATTCTGTATAAAATGTCTGCTCTTGAAGGGCATATAATCTTTCAAAAGTAATAGTTCATCATCAATATAAATACCATCATCCCTATATGACACTGATGACCTGTTACCATAAAAGAAACTTTCAATTTTCTCATTCAAGTCGGCCATTGACCTTACACGCTCATCCTCATAATTTAAAACTGCTACACCCCTATTCATAGCCCTCACAGCCCCTGAAACCTCCCAATAAGCTTCTTCTATAGAATTCACCAAACCTATATGATCGAGGGCCACGTTCGTGATCACAACAACCTCAGGGTCTATTGCACGTGTCATAAGATATGCATGATCCTCCATTACCCTACCAAGCCATCCTTGAACCTCTGAAACTTCTATTACCAGATATTCGAGTTCTTTCCCCTTGGCTTCTTCAGCTATCTGGGCTGGGACAACAGGGTCTATGAGAGTGTTAAACTCCGATTTTGAATCAGTATTAGTATATGCTTCCCTCCCCGAACTCTTTAGTATGTGATATATCATATGTGTGGTTGTTGATTTACCATTAGTCCCTGTGACTACAATCCTTTTCGTCTCTGGGGCGAATTTTTTAATAGTCCATCTAAGGGCGAATGCATTGGCAAATTCTATCCTATCAACCAAAATTATGGGAATCCCAGAATCTTTAGCGGCTTCAAGGGCTCCTCCACGAGGATCTGTTGTTATAATAGCAGCAATACCCTTCTCTAAGCCCATTCTCACACCGTTATCATCGATCCAATGCCTTATGACAATATCACCTTCACTGGCATTGCCTAATGTGGTGAAAATACCATCAAATCTCCTATCAGGGCCTTTAAGTTCTCCTTGGATTTTATCCGCTATCAAACTAAGGGAAAGCACCATCTTAACCCGCCCTTAACCTGTTGGTAACATCCCCCTGAAATATAAGCCAACGGCACATATGATCAATGTTGCAAGCCAATACAATGATACTATATTTTTCTCGGATAAGCCTTTATAATGGAGTGTGTGATGTAATGGTTCCACTGGGAGCCTTATTATATGGGCCCTATGAAGCAAACTTATTATAACAGATACAATAGGAACCGTTAAAGCCAAAACACCAAAGTATACTATGTCTGTTAAGATTACGGCAGCCGCATACCCGCCTCCAAGGGCGAATGATCCTGTATCACCCATAAATATGGATGCTGGGTGCCTGTTGAATACTAAAAAGCCTAGGCTTGAACCTGCAAGTACAATAAATGGCACAGCTTCCATGGGCCTTGAATCTAGGTATAGGAATATTGCACAGGAGGTGGATGCTATTGCCATTATACCGGCTGCCATACCATCCATCCCATCTATAAGATTAACAGCATTTATAGCCCCTATCATGCCAAAGACTACAATTGGTATCATGAATATTCCAAGGTGGAATCCTCCAAGGCTGGTCACAGCACCTGAAAGCACGAGCAAAATCCCAGGGAGAGATTGTATGATTATTTTATCTCTTTCTCTGATCTCATATTTGATCGGAGCCTCCCCTACTACCGATATAAGATTCTTCCCTTGGAGTCTTCTAAAGTCGGCTTTTGCCTTTGGTGTTGCGACTCTAGCCTCTTCACCAGGTTTTAGTATGAGTTGACCTATCTCTACCGGCCTATTAGAGATGTTCTTTATGATCTTTTGGACTTCTTTGGTTCTTAAGCCAAGTAGATCATCAAGTAAACCTATAATGGCCGATACCACTATTATGAGGGTTGTTATAATCAAGTTCAGGTTATCCTTTAGTGGGATTGTTATGGATATTATAGCTAGTAGCATCCCTAATCCGCCCATGGTGGGCGTTCCTGTTTTATGTTTATGTTCTGTGACAATTGGCTTGTCAGTAATCTGGGCTTCCTTTAATGCTTTCTTCACAAAGAACGTGAATATTATCGAAAGTATTATTGTGGCAATGAAGGTTTCCATGAGTTTTGGGCTCATTTTATCAACCTTATATTCAATTTTTCGAGGATTTCTCTAGTTTTCTTTTCATTGGTGGATCTTATGGTTATCCTCTTATGACCTTCTGGTCCGTGGATTATCCATGAATTTTCGCCATTGAAGGCCTTTGGGGGATTATCATATTCAAATTCCCCTACTGGTATTTCTAGTGCGTGGAATTTTTTGCGGGTGAGCTTTTTTGGTTCCCATTCGCCTATTGCCATGTTAACAAGTTGTTCTAGTGGGTGTATTCCCGTTGAAGCGGCTGATAGGTATCTTGTACCGCTTGGCCTTGTGTTAACTTCAATCGTATATATTTCTTGGCTTTCTGGTTGGAATATCATGTCAATGTCTGTGTTTCCTTCTGCTTTGAGTTTTTCTGTTATCCTCTGAGCTAATTTTAGCACTTGTTTATTGTCTAATCCTGGGATTTTTGCCGGGGCTTTTTTCACTTTTTGGAGTGGGTGTATTCCTTTTGTTGTTGTTTTGCCTTTGTCCACTACTACAATGGGGAATGATTTGTCATCCCATCTTAGGACCTCTACTGAGATTTCGTGGCCGGTAATATATTCTTCCATTATAGCTTTTTTATAGATTTTGAGGTAAGATTTTACACCTTCTTTATCCTTTGCTATTAGTAGGTTTTGGCCACCTTGTCCTTTTTCTTGTTTGAGGACTGTGGGGTAGCTTGTTTCTGGGATTTTATCATTTATTATATGATATTTTGGGGTTTTTATATTGTTTTCTTTGAAGAATTCTTTTGTTTTAATCTTATTGGTGGATATTATGGTGGTTTTTGTGTTCGATGCTATTACTGGTATGTTATATTCTTTCTCTAGTTTTTCTTTCATTTTCGCGACTTCGATTAATGGTGGGTCCACGCCTATGAGCGGTACTATTGCATCTACGTCTTCTTTGATAGCTATTTCTGTGGGCGCGTCCATGCCCCTGGGTACTATGTAGAATTTGTCTGCCAGGTTCAGGTTTGGGGCTTTTGGGTTGGATTCTGTGAGTATGGTGGTTATTCCCATCTTTTTTGCATAATCTGCCACATCATTGAATAGGCGTGCGCCGATAAAGAGTATTTTCATTATTATCACTGGATTGTTTCTTCGAGGATTGAGATGAGTTTTTCCATGGATTCTCTTACGGGCTCTGATATTTTAGTGGAGAAGTCTAATTTTTTGGGTTGTATACCGATTAGGGTGATCTTGTAATCTTTATGGGCTTGGAGGTATTCTATGAGGAATGATAGTGGCATGGCATGGGTTGATATATTGTAATTGGCTATTTTATCCTTTTCTATGATTTTTATAGTGCCTGGTTGGGCTCCCATTTCCACGGCATCTATGATTATGATATGACTGGGGTCCTCTTTTTTAATTTTCCCTGTGAAATTTTCAGGTACTGTGCCACCATCTATTATTATGAGATTCTTACTTTTTGAAAGTTTTTTTGCAATGGCAGGTCCTAGTCCATCATCTCCCCTTAGTTCGTTTCCAACGGTGAGAATGAGGATTTTCTCATGGTCTTTGAGGAATTTTTCAAGTTCTTTTTTCAGGTTCATGTTTTTCGGTCCTCTATGTCTTTGATTTTGGCTTTTATTGTGTTGAGTCCTCCTCCCATCCTATAGGATAAGGTGACTTTTATCATGTAATTTTCTTCTTTGATTTCTTCTATTGGTATAAGTAGTGGTGGGTTCATCATCTGGGTTGGGCCTGCGATGATGTTTTCTGCTAATAGTGTGAATGTGGTTATTTTTAATCCATTGGTTCTGCCATTTGCTGGGATTTCGAATGTTTTCTTAAATTTTTCATCTATTCTTTTGTTGAATTTTATGCTATCATAGATTGTTAGCCCACCTTTGGTCTTGTATTTGTAGTTTTCGTCGTATCTGATAGTCTCTGAGTCCATTTCTATCGCCTCAGCCCCGTTTATGACACCGTAGGGTATTATTCGCCCGTCTTCTTTTAGGTGTTTCAGGCACTTGTTTACTATGGGCACTTGTTCTTCATCTATTAGGGCTGTGTCTAGCATTTCACAGATTATTGTATCGGCCTGGTGGGGGAAATCATATGAAAGGGCATCTTCATTAACTACTTTCACGTTAGGGATGCCCGCGAGGTTCTTGGAGGCATATGATGCTATTTTTTCATCTTTTTCTATTGCAAAAACAGTTTTAGAGTATGGTGCCGCGAAGTAGGATAAGATCCCGCTCCCGGCACCTATATCATAGACTATACCATGAGCATGTTCTCTTATAGCATCATAAAAACCTGAAAGTCTTTCATAGTCTTTTAGGAGATTGTGGTGGTACGCTGTTACAAAGAATCTCATTTTTCGTGCTCTATATCCTTGCCAGTGGATGTGCTTATGAGTCTCACATGTTCAACTCCCTTGAGTCTCATCATCTTCTCTGTGAGTTCACGGATTTTTTCAACATCTCCCCTGACTACTATGACCTCAAGGCAGTGTCTTTCTGTCATGTGCACATGCATAACAGCACTTATATATTCACGATAGGCATGTTGTATGTCTGCAAGATCTTCCATGACACCAGTATAGTGGTGGTCATAGATTACCGCGATTACACCCACCCTCTCTCCTTCCATCTCCTTCATCCACTGATAACGGACTATATAATCCTTTATAGCATCCCTTATACCCTTAGACCTTGACTGGTAACCCCTATCACGTAACACCTCATCAAATTCATTAAGCAGATCCTTTGGTAATGACATGCTTATGCGCATCATAGCTATTACTCCCTCCTTCAATTTATATTAAAATATTATATTAATGATCTAACATAATATTTAAAGCTTTGATAGATACGCAAAATTTATCAATCCCATAAAATAATTGATTAACTACTGTGCAGATTAAAGACGGAATGTGGGGATCATAACATTGGATGGGTAACAACTAGTGGATTTAGGTAAACTCCCCCACGATCATCTCATGGCACAAATCTTGGGAGATCCCCCCATTAATGTTTCTGCCCTTTAGTAGGTAGGTTAAAATGAAAGTTAAAGAGGCCATGAACCCGGAGGTTATCACAATAAGTCCTGATACAGAACCAATTAAAGCCTTTGAGAAAATGTATAAGCATGGTATCAGGAGACTTTTCGTATTAGATGATGAGAGAAAACCAGTAGGCGTGGTATCATACACAGACCTTATTGGAGTACTAGGATCCAAAAAGCCCGAAAAAAGAATGAAAGTAGAGGATATCATGGTCAAGGATGTTATCACAATATCTGCCAAGGACGACATTGAGGACGCGGCGAATCTCATGCTAAGGGCCGATGTTTCGGGTTTGCTCGTAGTGGAAGATGAGAAACCTGTTGGTGTTATAACAAAAACAGATATTTGCAGATTAGTAGCTGCAGGCATCCTAGTCCCCATATAGCCTGGTGGGACAGCATGATAATAATAACGAGAAAAGAGAATATCATATACGAGGAGATAACGGATCTTAAACTAGAATTCATAGATGGGATACCCGAGAATATAATAAAAGGAAGGATAGACATATCAGAACACGACTACCATGAGATACTCAATAATCTACAATCAAAGAATCTTATAATACGCGAAGATGGTAAGATAAAACCCCAAGATGTCAAGGATAAAATCAAGGTAGTCGAAAACAAAAGGGAAGTTAAAATCGAGGAATTAAACCAACTAGAAAAGGAAACCATCAAAATCATCAAAAACTTGACAGAAAATGGCCTGATCCCAAGGTACACCCTCGAGGGAAACCTACTCTATGGCAAATTGAAACTAGACAACCTCCAAATGTACAGGATCCTATTATCATTAGAAAATAAAAAAATCCTAAAAAAAATCAAGAGAAAGGATGGTGAATACTACAAGCTCCTATCCCCATAATCATCAGGGGCATACTGGTAAACTTCTAAGCCATCCAAGGTTGCTCTGATACAACATCCTTATATCCTCTATACCTAACCTTATCATCGCCAACCTTTCTATGCCAAGGCCAAAGGCCGCCACTGGAGTTTCAACCTGTAAAGGTTCCAAGACTTCCGGCCTGAACATCCCAGCCCCTCCAAGTTCTATCCATGTTTCCTTCTCAGGTAGATAAATTTCACATTCAGTTGACAGGTAAGTGTAAGGGAAGTATGCTGGTCTGAATCTAACCTTGAATCCTAGCCTTGTATAGAATTCTCTAAGGATCCCAAGCAGGTTCTTGAATGTAACATTCTCAGCTGCCACTATACCCTCAACCTGGTGGAATTCTGGAAGATGCTTATAGGTTATGGTCTCCCTCCTGAAAACTCTTCCAATTGAGAACATTTTAAGGGGCGGTTTATTCTCAAGGAGGAAACGTGCAGATACACATGTTGTATGGGTTCTCAGCACACTCTTTTTCGCGATTTCAACATCCCATTTGTATTGCCAACCCTCTGAACCAGTTGATCCACCGTCCTCATGCACCATCCTAACCTTCTCAACCAAACTTTTATCTGGCAATTTAGTCTCCGGAGGATTTTTAACATAGAATGTGTCCTGCATTTCCCTGGCAGCATGATCCTGGGGCTGGAAAAGACAATCAAAATTCCAGAATGCGGATTCTATTATGGGACCCCTTGCTTCTGTGAAACCCATCTTAAGGAATATGTCCCTGATCTCTTCTATTATACGCTTGAGTGGGTGCATCTTCCCTGGGAATATTATCGGATATTCTGCGTGTATATCATATCCCCTGTAATATAGTTTTTTCCATCTTCCAGTTTTAAGATCATCATGAGTTAATTGCGTGGCCTCTTCTCGTATCTCTAATCCCCTTTCTAGGATTGTCTTCCCTTTATCTGTTAAATGTATTTCATGTTCTTTAACCTTTTTTACTTTTAGGAGTCCTTTTCTCTGGTTGAGTAGTTTAAATGCTTTTTTGAGCTTATCTGATAGGGATGATAGTTTTATCTGGCCTTTTTCTGCGAGTTCCTGTAATAATATTTCATCGGATCCTAGTCTTTCTAGCGATTTTTCACCCTCTGATGTTATTTTGATGGTGTTGTCTTCGATCTTGGCCCATTTTTTCCTCATTAGCCAACCTATGGCGACTTTGTTCTCTGTCTTGTCTAGGCTGCTTTTTTTCATGATCTCGGATATTTCTAATGGGCCTTCTTTTGAGAGTAGTTGGAGTATTTGTCTTTCTGGCAAACCTTTTATTGCATATTTTTTACTGGCATGAGTGGGTTTGAGTATTTTGTCCACGCTCTTATGGACGCTTACAAGTCCTTTGGATTCTAGCGACCCTAGGGCGCTCATAACCGCTTTTATATCCATTTTCTCTGATTTCACAATGTCCTCGGGGCTTATTGGCGGTTCGAGCTTTTCCAGGGCCTTCAGAACCTTTTTCTCGTATAGGTGGAGTTCGTCGATTATGCGTTCAATATCCATTGTGGGGCACCTTTTATTCTATTTTATCCCAATAATAGTCTATGAGCCCTATCATTATAGAAGAGGCTGTTAAATCCGCGGTTGTGCCCGGATTTATATCCTGTTTTTGCAGTTTCCTATCAAGGCTTTTGAGGGCTTTTAATCCTTGTTCTGTTAATATTCCCCCTTTATCAAGTATTTCCCTGGCTTCCTTTGTCACTTTCTCAGCCACATCTTTGCCATGTTGCCTTTGTATGAGGGTGTCTGGGAAGTTTGATAGGATTGTTAGAAATGTCTGGACAATGGCAGCATTCATATCAGCTGTTTTGTGGGTTTCTTTGAATGTTGGGAATCCTATATTGAATGTTATTGGCATGGAACTTGTAAGTTCTCTTGCTATGAGATCCCATGAGGATGAAAGCTTGAGAACATCAAATAATGTAACTTTCTCTTCCATGATTCTATCTTTGGATTTTTCATCATTAACGTCAAATTGGTCCCGTTTTCCCATCCCCCCCGGTTGAGCTATTGCAATGGCTTCATAAAGGTCCACAGCATCTTGGGGTGTTGTCTGTAACATTATCTTGTTAACTGCTTCTCTGAGGCCTTGGAGATCTTTTTCTGTTATCATACCCGCGGCCGAGGCTAGTGGTGTTAGTAACATTACAATGCCCAAGTTAGTATTTGTGGACACCCATTTTCGTGTTTCTTTTATCGCCTTTAATATGAGATTTCCAACTTTGATTGGGGAAAAGTCCAATTCGTCTCTTAATCTAGCGCCTCTTTCAGCTGCTTCGTGCATAGTGTCCCCTATTACAATAGCACTTATGATAAAATCCTCGAAGCTCATATCATGGAAATTTTGGGTTCTGTGGACATTCCCAGGTTTTGGGTAGCCGCTAACTTCTAAAGCGGCTGCCATTTGGGCTATTTTCGCGACTAATGATGGTTTCATCCAAGACCTCCATCTAATAATTTTGGAGTGAAATGGGATATTATAAGGTCGGCGCCCGCCCTCTTAATGGATAGTATAGATTCGTATATGGCTTCTTCTGTTAAGTAACCTTTTTGTATGGCCGCAGTTAGCATTGAATATTCTCCGCTTACATTGTATGCTGCGAGAGGTGTTTTAAACTCTTCCTTGAGGGATCTTATAATGTCAAGATAGGGTAAGGCCGGTTTCACCATTATGATATCGGCACCTTCTTCTATGTCAAGTTCTGCCTCGATTATGGCCTCTCTTGCATTGGCCGGGTCCATCTGGTAGGTTTTTCTATCACCGAATGATGGTGTGGATGATACTGCCTCCCTGAATGGTGCATAGAATGATGAGGCGTATTTAACTGCATATGACATTATGGGAATGTCCTGGAAGCCATTTTCGTCTAGGCTTTTTCTTATGGCGGCGACTCTCCCGTCCATCATATCGGATGGTGCTACTATATCAGCTCCCGCTCTTGCATGTGACACTGCGATCTTCCCAAGGTATTCTAGTGTTTCATCATTGAGTACTTGCTGTTTTTTGATTATTCCACAGTGTCCATGGCTTGTATATTGGCAAAGGCACACATCTGTTATGATTATAAGTTCTGTTTCATCTTTGAGCAGTCTTATTGTCTCTTGAACTATCCCTTTGTCATCGAATGCGGAGGATCCTATATTGTCCTTTTTTGATGGTATCCCAAATAGTATGATAGTGTTTAATCCTTTTTTTTCGAGTTTTTTAAGCTCGTCAGCAGCGGCCTCCGGAGAATACCTGTATTGTCCAGGCATGGTCTCTATAGGCTCCTTGGATCCTCTTTCAAGGTCCTCTTTTACGAATACTGGGTATATTAGGCTACTAGGGGATATTCTGGTCTCTTTGACGATTTCCCTCATCTTCTCGGTTTTTCTGAGTCTTCTCATCCTTTTTGTGGGGAATCTCATATTATCACATTTATTCTGCTTTAACATCCACTAGGGGCTCTACACGTCCTAGGGCTTGTTCAATAGCATCAGGATCTGCTAGGATCCTTATTGCATTATTTTCACATTCCATGGCGCATCTGCCACAACATCTACAAAGTCTATTATCTATTTGGGCTTTTCCATTTTTAATCTTGATCGCCTTAATAAAACATTTTTTGAGACAGCTTCCACAACCGATACAATTTTCTTTGATGAATTCGAGTTTAACGCCACTCATTGGGGTTATGCTCTTGGCGAGTTCTTCTGGAAGTTCTGGTATCATCTTCCAGAGGCAGCAGCATGGACAACAATTACATATGGATAGAAGCTCTTCTTTCGGGCCAGTGTTCAACCATACGGTGTCTATCTTGTTCCTGCCAATGATATGGACCAAACCGGCCTTTTCACACTCTTCAACGTGTTTTATAGCCTCTTCCTTTGATATTAGTCTTCCAACCTTCCTTGATATCCTTTTAGCGCCTTTTCCAAGGAATAAGCATCCTAGTTCATGTGGGTAATCCTTGCAATTGGATGAGACTCTGCATATGCAGAAATCCATTTTGAATATGTACTTTGACTTGGATATCATCTCCATGAGGACCTGGCTGGGTAGAATAGAAGTGTTTGGCGGGTCAATTCTAGCATTTAATGTTATGGTTTCATTCCTTGGAAGCACTTGTATGTCATCTCCTTCAAAGAATAGCTTGTGAACTATCCTCCTAAAAACTTTTGATCTTTGAGCCAACCTTGCCAACTTAAACCTCTCTTTAAAGGTTAACTTGATGATCCTAATACTTATATCAGTGAATGTCACCATGAAAATCACTTAGTAGAGGATCTCTGGGAGATTTACTCCGATAATATCTTTTCCCATGTTCTACTAGGAGGGCATGATATTCTTGGAATATCTTATAATCTGATGGTAGGCTGTCTTCGAATAATTTCTTTATCTCCATATAGTTCTCATCACCTTTTATTAGTTTAAATTTTTTAAGGATTCTACGGGTATAGGAATCAACAATAAATTCTGGGACTTTATATGCATATAATAATATCGTGTCTGCTGTCTCATCACCCACACCCTTGATTGAGAGCAGCTCATCCCTTCTAGGAACGCCCTTGAGGGATATGAAAAATTTCGAAATCTCCTTTAAATACTGCGCTTTCTGGTTCAAGAAAACTGCGGGTTTTATCAGTTCACTAAGTTTCGAATGGTCCATTTCAATGATACTATAAGGGTTGAGGGCTCCTGCCTTCGCAAGGTTTATAAGGGCCCTTGATGCCACCTTCCATGTTGTATTCTGTGCAAGGATAGAACCCACCCAAACCTCGAATATCTCCCGTCTACTATTGGGTGGTGAATAATCACCTGGATGATATGATAGCTTAAATTTCTCATCGAGTAGGGGCCACCAGCCTTGCTCTCCATAAGCCGAGAATAGTTTCTCATAGATCATTTTTATCATTGTACTTTCACCTTATAGGATTATATGTTGGATTGACACATAATTTTCTCTTGTGATACCATGAAATATGATATAATACACAGGCCAAGTTTTAGTTTAGTTGAGGTTGAATTGGATGCTGGTGAGCGTATAAAGGCGGAACCTGGGGCTATGGTCTCTATGAGTGATAATATTCAAGTGGAGACAGAAACTGGGGGTGTTTTCAAGGCTCTTAGTAGGGTTGTGGGTGGTGAAAGCTTGTTCATGAATACATTTTATGCTGATGGTAGCCCAGGGACCATTGAACTTGCACCGCCATACACCGGTGACATTGAAGCCTTTGAACTTGAGGGTACACTATATGCCCAGAGCGGGGCTTTCTTGGCATCAGCAGCTGATATTGAAATCGAAACAAAATTCGGAGGATTTAAGACATTCTTTGCAAGGGAGGGATTATTCCTCCTAAGATTGACGGGTTACGGTCCCCTTTTCTTGTCAAGTTTTGGTGGTATATATAAAAGGAAGGTGGAAAACGGGAAATTCATCATAGACACAGGACATATTGTAGCATTCACAGAGGGCCTAGACTTCAATGTTAGGAAAATAGGCGGACTCAAAAGCACCATATTTGGTGGTGAAGGACTAGTAGCCGAATTCAGAGGTAATGGGACAGTGTATATACAGACAAGGAGTGTTGACAGTTTTATTAACTGGCTAAGGCCCTATTTGCCAAAAGGAAACGATTAAAAGTGATATCCTATGGGAGGTAACAGGTTAGGTAAAATCTTCCAGGTTACAACATTCGGATCCAGCCATGGCCGGGCAATCGGGGCAGTAGTCGACGGATGCCCCGCAGGCTTACCACTAGACGCCCAAGACATACAAATAGAACTTAACAAGCGCCGTCCAGGTACAAGTGAAATAACAACCCCACGAAAAGAGGAGGACAAAGTAGAAATATTATCCGGGATATTCCAAGGCAAAACTGATGGCACCCCAATAGCAGCCATAGTATATAACAAGGACGTGGACTCATCAGCTTACGAAGCCATTAAATACAAACCAAGACCAGGACACGGAGACTACGGATGGATAAGCCGCTACGGACATTATGATTATCGTGGAGGCGGGCGGGGCAGTGGAAGAGTCACAATAGGCCACGTCATAGGAGGGGCCATAGCAAAAAAACTCCTAGAAAACTTCAATATTAGGATAATAGGCCATGTGACACAGATAGGCCATATCAAGGCAAAGAGGGTGGACTTTAACAGGATAGAAGAATATACTCTGGAGAATCCTGTGAGGTGTGCTGATAAAAAGGCTGCAGAAGAGATGGAAAAGCTCATATTAGATACTAAAAAGAGAGGAGATTCTATTGGTGGCATAGTCGAAGTCATAACATTAGGGGCGCCGGCAGGCCTTGGGGAACCAGTTTTTTCGAAGTTAGACGCTGATATCGCCCATGCACTGATGGGTATAGGTGCTGTGAAAGGTGTTGAGATAGGCTTGGGGTTTAAAGTCGCCGAGCATAAAGCAAGCGAGATAAACGATGAATATTGCATTAAAGAGGGTAGAATACGAACATTAACTAACAATTCAGGTGGTATAATAGGTGGAATATCTAATGGGATGCCAATAGTTGCCAGGATAGCTGTCAAGCCAACACCATCAATTTCTTTGCCACAAAGGACAGTAGACCTTAAATCTATGAAAGAAACCACCATAAGAATAAAAGGACGGCACGATCCTTGTATATGTCCAAGGATAGTGCCAGTAGCCGAGGCAACTGTCGCGATAATAATAGCAGACCATATGATAAGGGCAGGTTTCATACACCCATGTAACATTGAAATAGAAAGTTGATCAGATCAACCCCCACACATGGGGGATCCTATACATTTAAATATTGGGTTTGGAGGGAAACACATTCATAGATTTTCTTTTAAATTCATGGACTGGCAATGTGGTCATTTCAATTTTCAAGTTTATAAATGGGCTTATACCTAAAAAGGATGATCAAATACTCTTTGAGAGCGTCCCAGATTTCTCAGATAATCCACTCCAACTCTACAATTATATCAGATCATCAAATACAAGTTACAAGCCCTTGTGGGTTGTCGATGAAATAAGAGAAGATTTTAAAGTTCCCCAGTATAAAAGGAACACACTCGGAGAATTGTGGCAGTTTCTCAGATCAAAATATATTGTAACCTCACATGGTTACCATCTATTCCTTAAAGGAAAAAACCAAGTTTATGTCAACTTATGGCATGGCATGCCCCTCAAGACAATGGGATACGCAGAAAATAACCCTCAGATACTACCACCCAAATCTGATGATGATAATTATTATCTTATCGCGACCTCCACCATTATGAGGAACGCTCTCGCCGCCTGCTTCAACCAAGATCCACGACGCATATTCATAACAGGCCAGCCAAGAAACGACAAAATATTCAAAGACTGCCCAGAAGACCTGATCCCAGGATTCAATGAATATACCATAATATTATATGCTCCAACATACCGGGAAAATGGATCCGATTTCCTTTTCCCAGACTTTGATAAAGACAGATTCCAGAAATTCCTCAAGGAGCATAAGATATTATTCTTCGTAAAACTCCACCCCCTCGAAAGAGCCTATAATATGGAATTTTTCAAGGAAATGGAGAATGTTATCATCTTGGAGGATCGGATGCTTCGAGAGCGTCAACTAGATCTATATGATTTTCTCCCTTGTGCTGATATCCTCGTAACAGATTACTCATCAATATACTTTGATTTCCTTTTACTTGACAAGCCTATAGTTTTTGCAGTCCCAGACCTTGAAGAATATAAAAAACAGAGAGGTTTCATCCTAGAACCTTACGATTTCTGGACACCTGGACCCAAGGTTAAAGTGTTCGAGGAATTTTTGGAAGAAATCGGGAAATTTATTAAGAATCCAAATTATTATTCGCAGGAGAGAAAAACTATAAACGATCTTGTAAATTATTACAAGGATGATAAGTCATCAAAGAGAGTATATGAGCTTGTCTGGGGTTCCTTATGAAGGTTGGTATCATATTACCTGCACTAGATGATAGTGGGATGGCGAAGGCCGCCTCCCAATTATCATTCATCCTTGACAATCTATCCTGTGAGGTTCATATGATCACCGTATATGAGCATAGGCCATTCCATGAGTATGCTGGCAGTTTCCACGTACTTGATGTACCCCCTGCGATGGAAAATCAAAACCCTCTTAAACGTATAATATTATTTCTAAAGCGTATAATCGCCCTATGGAATATTAAAAGAGATCTTAACCTTAATATTGTTATTTCATTCTCTGAGGCACTTAATGTCCAAAATATCCTAACAAAAAATGAGGAGAAGACAATTCTAACCCATCATACCATCCTTTCAAAAAATGAGAGACTCGAGGACATCTATGGTAAAATCCTTAAACACCTAATAAGATTATCATATAATAGAGCATCATATATAGTTTCCGTTTCGGAAAAAGCCGCCCAGGACCTTATCACAAATTTCAATGTTAAACCTTCAAGGATACATATAATACCAAATCTTGTCCAGACAGAAACGATAAAAAAATTAAGTGAAAAGGATCTTGGAAAATACACTCCAATATTCGAAAACCCTGTGATAATAACCGCGGGTAGACTCACCCACGCAAAAGGACAATGGTACCTACTCAGGATATTTAAAAAATTAAAGGAAAAATTCCCAAAACTTAAACTTGTCATACTCGGCGAAGGCGAACTTAAAGAACATCTCATAAAATCATCCCAAAAAATAGGCCTTAAAACATATACTAAAGGTGAACTAACGGATTCAGATGTTTACTTTCTAGGATTCCAGAAAAATCCATACAAGTTTTTCAAACATTCTAAACTTTTTGTCCTCCCTTCTTTAAGGGAGGCTCTACCACTTGTAATATTAGAAGTCATGGCCTTGGGAATACCCGTGGTTGCATCAGACTGTGGTGGTACTAGGGAGATATTGGCCCCTTCAACTGATCCCAATTATGAGACCAAGGATGTGGAATTCGCAGAATATGGGATCCTATTACCAGTTTTCGATGAAAATGTGGGAAAGGCCAACGAATTGACGATCGTGGAAGAAAAATGGTTTAAACTGATGGAAAAACTCCTAGATGATGATTATAAATTAGAATATTATTCTAGAAAGTCGCGGGAAAGAATTAACGAGTACAGTAAAGATAAGATCCAGAAAATGTGGTTGAAGCTCATCAAATCCTAATACGACCAATTTCTTGAAAAGGGTAGTAGTCGGATCATCCAAGTGTCCAAAAAAATACTTGGAAGATTATCCACGCAATCCATTCTGGAACGCTCTCAAAATAATTTTTTTTAGAATCCCAAAAAAAGAGAAACTAGTCTATAGTTCTTGAACCCCCACAAAAGGTGATAAGAAAGCTCAGCTAAAAATGTTTTTAAAATTTTATATTGTTTATATCCAAATTTTATCTTATCATTATATCTAGGAGGTATACTAATATGGGACAATTCACCAATGATATTGTCACGAAGCTTAGTCTGGGTCTTAGGGGTATACTGCGCATGATAAATAGGATAATACCCAAAAGAGATGATCTTATAATCTTCACTAGTATCCCTGATTTCTCAGATAATAGTTTGGCCTTGTTCGAATTTATGAAATCCCTAGATGAAAACTTGGAACTCGTATGGATCGTTAATAAACCAAGGGATAATATTAGAGCGTATACGCGTTATGATGTTAAAGGTATTTTAAAGATTTTAAGGGCTAGATGTATCATATCAACCCATGGCAATTTGAGACGTGTACGTGTCCCCTCCCAAATTTTTGTCAACCTATGGCATGGAATGCCATTTAAAGCCATTGGCTATACTGGAAATAAGAATATCATCCCATTCAATTTTGATGATGAAAACTATTATCTTATTGCAACTTCGACTGTTATGAGGAATGCTCTGGCTGCTTGTTTTAACCAGGATCCGCGGCGGATATATGTTACTGGGCAGCCTAGGAATGATAAACTTTTCGAAGGTTGTGATAAAAAGATTTTCAAAATATTAGATATTGACCCCGGGGCCTATGAAAAAATTGTTTTATTTGCACCCACATTTCGGAAAACTGATGTTATTGATGATGGCAAGGTCATATCATATAAATTCAATCTTCCAGATTTTAACAGGACTAAATTCAGAGATTTCCTCAAAAAACATAAAATTTTATTCCTTGTGAAGTTCCATCCATTAGAGGAAAAGCTTGCATCAGAATATTTCAAGGAAATGGACAATGTCATGCTTATAAAAAACAAAGTTTTACAAGAAAATCTTATGGACACATATAACATCCTCCCTTGCGCTGACATTCTTGTAACTGATTATTCTTCAATTTTTTTCGATTTTTTATTGTTGGATAGGCCTATTATTTTTGTGGTTTCTGATCTTGATGAATACCGGGCTAAAAGGGGTTTTGTACTTGAGCCCTTTGAGTTTTGGACACCAGGACCCAAGGTTAAAAATTTCCAAGAATTCTTCAGAGAACTTGAAAAATCTATTGACAACCCAGACTATTACAAAAAAGAAAGGAAAATTATAAACGACCTGATAAATTATTATAAGGATGAGAAATCATCACAGAGAATATACAGGTTATTTCGGGCTCGGATAGGGGAGTGAATCTAATTTTGGGGACTTCCAAGTGATTAGCATAGATTCATGAAAGAGCTAGTCAACCATCCCCCCATGAGCCATTGATTAAAAAATTGAAGGATTTATGGGGAACTAGATTGATTCAAGGAACTTTCGCCATTTTTCCGCAATCACGGTGAGGTCTCTGGTCTTTAGAATATGTTCTTTGAGGTTTTCACCCCACTCGCGGAGTAAGCATGTATCTTCAGAGGCTTCCACGAGCTTTTTTATCATGTATTCTTCGTTTTCTGCTATTATACCATGAATTCCATCTTTTAGTTCCTCAAATTCTCCCTTGAATTTAGCTATGGGAACAGATAAATATCCTGCCTCCATTAGAGCGTAACTGCTAAGTTCTATGACATCATAGCCGAGAATAATCATATCCGCAGATTTTAGATAGCATAGGAAGTCGTCACGGTAACCCATTACTTTAATGTGAGGGTTATCCACTTTGACAGGAGATCCGAAGAGTAAAAGTTGAACATTCTTATCAGTCCTTTTATCCACTTCACTTATTATCCTTGAAAGCCTTCTAATCCCTTCAACCCTCGAACCTCCAACACTAACATATGCTACGAGAGTGAAACGGTCAAATGATAGGCTTTTACATTCAGCCACTTTCTTATCCACATCCTCTGGTATGAAAGCATTTGGGATGACAACACCCTTAAGACCATTCCTTTCCAACTTTATCCTGGAAACTGCAGTAACACGACCCTTATAGACAACGGGTATGAATATTAGGCGATGAAGGATCCAATTAAATAATCTGAAAAGATGATGAAAATTCCCTATCGGATCTTCTTTGAGTGCAGTTAAATTTTCGTCAACAACCCAGCCATGGATTGTGAGTATAGCCTTGGCATCAGCTCTCATGACTTTTAATAAGCTTTTAATTTTTAAGGGTCCATGGACTTGTATAAAATCATAGGAGTCTAGGTCAAAGTCCTTAAGGTCATTTACATATGCTATGTCAGTATGGAATCCTAGTTTCTTGTACACCTTCTCTTGGGATTTAACGGCCCTTAACACACCGCCTCTAGTTGAAGCTTGGAATGGTATTATCATCAAAACACGCTTACTCATTAGAACACTCCCCGCGTATTGTTTAAATAAAAAATTTGATATTAATGTCTTTTATTCTTTTATATAAAGCGGGTTCTCATCTTGGATTTTAAAAGGATATTGAGGATGATAAACAAGATAATCTCCAAAAGAAGAGATCTTGTAATTTTTAACAGCGCCCCGGACTTCACAGGTAACAGCATGGCCCTTTTTGAATACATGAATTCCTTGGAAGAGGATTTTGAGCTTGTATGGATTGTTAACAATCCAATGGATGATTTAGATATTGGACAATATGAATTTAACACCCTAAAGGCCCTTTAGAGCAAGTTATATCATATCGACCCCATTTAAACTTGGCAGATGTGCGCGTACCATCTCAAGTTTTTGTTAATGTTTGGCATGGTATGCCTTTGAAGGCTATGTTTTATGCTGAAACTTTTGAGAGGGATTTTAATTTGCC